>JBGTNF010000155.1:0-4991 GCA_041743205.1 Thermomicrobiales bacterium
GCCCGCGAAGCGGCGATCATGGCGGCCGAAATGGGCTGCGAGGTGATGTCGGTCGCCGATGTTGGCGTGGCCGGACTGCACCGCCTGATCGCCCCGCTGGAGGCGATCGTCGCGTTCGACCCGCACGCCGTGATCGTCGCCGCGGGGATGGACGGCGCGCTGCCGTCGGTCATCGCCGGGCTGGTCCCGATCCCCGTCATCGGCCTGCCGGTGAGCGTCGGCTACGGCTACGGCGGCGACGGCACAGGAGCGCTCATGAGCATGCTCCAGTCCTGCGCGCCGGGACTCGCGGTCGTCAACATCGACAACGGCATCGGCGCCGGCTCGATGGCCGCCCTCATCGCCAACCGTACCGCCGCCGCACAATCGCCTTCGTAGGGCGCACCCGTGTGTGCATTGGTCAAACGTTACCCTCCATGGGGGTGATGGCAACATGGGCGATCGCCATCGTGGCGTGCGCGCGGGTCACAAAGCCCTGCTCCCACTCCGCGCCCGAAAAGCGGTGGGCTCCAGGGTGCACCGATGGATTTCCAGACAGGACCCGGAAGCGGGAGGCGAAGGCATCACGATGACGACGCAAGGTGAAACCCGTGTCTCCGCAGATGCGCTGCGGGCAGTGGTAACGGACATCTTTACCCGGTGCGAAATGAATCGTCCAGACGCGGCGCTGCTTGCCGACTCGCTGGTTGCCGCCGACCTGACGGCGGTGCATTCACACGGGATTCTCCGGGTGTCGGAGTACGTCAAGAAGCTGACCACGGGAGGGGTCAACCCGCGAGGTCGCCCGTTCATCGCGAAGGACAGTGGGGCCTGTCTGGTGGTGGACGGCGACAACACCATGGGACAAATCGGGGCGCACTTCTCGATGGGCGAAGCGATCGCCCGGGCGCGGACCACTGGCATCGCCGCGGTCGCCGTGCGTGGGAGCAACCACTGCGGCGCGATGGCGTACTACGTCATTAAGGCGATGCGAGCCGGAATGATCGGACTCGCCACAACCAACGCGCTGCCGACCATGGCGCCGTGGGGCGGCGCGGAGCGGCTGCTGGGGATCAACCCGCTCGGTATCGCCGTGCCGGCGGGTGAGGAACCACCAATCGTCTACGATGCCGCGTGGAGCGGCGGCGCCCATGGCAAGATCCGGGTCTACCAGCAGAAAGGGCTCCCGCTGCCCGAGGGCTGGGCCCTGGACAAGGACGGTGCACCGACGACGGATCCGGCCGCGGCGATTACCGGCCTCCTCATGCCCATCGGCGGCTTCAAGGGGACCGGGATGGCGATGCTGATGGGGATTCTCTCGTCGATGCTCTCCGGTGCGGCCTATGGTACCGAGTTGGGCTCCATGGAGCACGGTCCCGCACCGGGCAAGGATGGACATTTCTTCGCGGCGATTCACATCGCGGCGTTCGAAGAATTGGACCGCTTCACGGCGCGCGTTGACGGTGTGATCCGGCAGCTCCATGCGGCGAAACGTGCGCCGGGCGTCGAGCACATCTATGCTCCCGGCGAAAAAGAGCACATCACCCGACAGGCGTACGAGCGGGACGGCATTCCCCTCGACAACGTCACCCTCGACGCGCTCAGCCATGTCGCCAGCGCGTTGGATGTCTCGATAGCGGGAGTGTCGTAGTGGACGATGCGGTGAGGGGAAGTTGCTGGGGGCAGAAATGACTGGCGTTGGCCGGAACAATCAACACCACGCTCGTTGGGGAGGGCTTACGGGCGCCTTAAGTGGCCAAAAATGGATCGACCCCGCCTGTCAGCACGAAGCGTTGTCTGTCCAGAGCGCAGCGTAGCGGTAGCGTGGAACCCTGCCGCTCCAAACGCCAGCGTCGGAAGTGCTGCGCCGTCTCACTTCTCGCCGATGACATGGTGGGCTCCTGCACCAACCACGCAGCCGAATTCCGGGGTGAACGATCCAGCCCATGAACGCACACGACCGACTTCGCCAGGTGATCGACGAGCGGGAAACCCACCTCCGCGCCAGCGTTCCACCTGACCGGCAGGGTGCGCTCATCGCCCTCGTTCGCGCCCGGGATCGACAGCTCCACCCCTCAGGAATCGCTCCAACGCCCGATCTCGTGACCGGAGTTCGTCGTCCTGGTCTGGGCGGCGGCAGGGCGCTTCAACTCTGTCTCGAATCCATTGACGATGACGCCACGACCGGTCAACGAGAATCGACAGAATCGCTGGACGGCTGGGCGGAGAGGTTTCTTGATGCGTGCGGCAAGGTAACCGAATCCGAGCTGGTCCTAACCCATTGCACAACCAGCTTCATGCGGCTGCTCGTTGACAGCCACGGCAGCTTCGATGCCTGGGTCGCCACGAAGCGGGCGCCGGCGAGCTGGCGGGAACGCTCGGATATCGACTGGTGGGCGGCGAGCCTTGCGAGTCGCCACGAACCCGATTTGCATAATGTGCGGGCGCCGCGACCTGACACGGAATCCAACCAATCAGGATACGAGGAGCGCTATCGCCAGCTCGCCGACTCGTACCTGCCGGCGATGGCGTATCAACTGCCGTACCCGCCTGGCGCCTTGATCAGCGGCCTGACCAACGAAACGTGGCGCGACATCCTGGCCTGGCTCATCGCTTGGGCCCTGCGGGAACGTGATCGGGCGGGAGGGCCGGTCCTGCGATCCGAGCAATCCGTGGTCGTGGAAATATCGTCATCGCTGGGCATCGACCCCGCCATCATCGGACTGGCCGTCGCCGCGTTCACGCTCGACCGGGACAACGCGGTGTGGTATGCAGCGGCGCCTGGCAGCGCGCCGCCGCTGGTCCGGATCGGACCCGACCGGCTCGTGCCGTCGTTCCACGGCCTGACGAGCGAGCCGCTCTTCTTCCTGACCCGCGAGTTGCGGAGACGCGACGCCGAGGCGTATCACAACACCGCTCATCTCCGCGAGGTTGCCTTCCGTCAGGATCTCTACGCGCTCTTCCAGGACAAGCGGTTCGTGACCAGCGCCGGCCGGATCGAGCTCAGGCGCGACAGTGGCAACATCCGCACCGATATCGATGCCGCAATCTTCGATCGCAGGACCGGGACTCTTGGCGTCTTCGAGCTGAAGTCGCAGGACCCGGTCGCCCGGTCCGCCGCCGAACTGACGCGTCAGCGCGACAACGTCCTCTACGCCAACCGCCAGATTTCCGGCGTGCTCGACTGGATCAAGCGGCACAGCGCTGACGCCATCCTCGACCGGATCGACCGCCGGACCGCCAGGACGTTCCGGGTCCAGAAGGTCTACCCGTTCGTACTTGGCCGTTATTTGGTTAACTTCAACGACGGCCCGGAGCCGGATCGCCGCGCCGCCTGGGCAACCTGGCCTCAGGTCCTGCGCCTCCTGGAGGAGCAACCGTTTCCCGTCGCCGGCGGCAACCCGCTCGCCTCGCTCCATTCCCGCATCTCGAAGGACACGCCCATCATCGGTCCGCCAACCACCGGTCCATCTCGCGAGATCGACCTTGGCGCCGCCCGCCTCGTTGTCCACCCGTCTTACGCCGCCTACTAGGCGAGCGATGCAGGCGACGAAACGACATAACAGCGGAATTGACTTCCAACCCGACCCTGGTAGGGGAGGGTTAACGGGCACCAACTGTCGCGCATTCCGAATCTTCGATGCCCGTGTATGCCCTCCCGCTCCCAACGACGCCTGCCGGATGTGGTGTGCCGTCGCGCGAGCACGCCCATGTACGGTTGCGGAGCTTGCTCCGCCCGCTCCCGGAGAGGCGTGACAGATGTTCTGTGCCGTCGCGCGAGAACGCCATGTACGGTCGTCCGATGGTAATGAGCGTGAACGCAAGTTGAAAGCGCTGCACTCGGAAATCATCGAGGTTTTGAGCCGCGTGGTCTGTCCGTTCGGCTCCAGGGTTCATAGCGTTTTCCGACATGGAGGCGCGACGATGTCGTGTCCACCGTTGGCATATGCGTTTCCACAAGCGTCAGCGTCTCGTCTACAAGACGCTCCAATTCTGCCCCAGCGTCATTGGGATCGAGGTCAAACAGGGAGTTGAGACGGTCGGCGAAGCGTGGGGGCTTGAAGTGCATCTTGCTGACAAAACGATCCAGCCGCTTGAATTGAAATGTCGAGAAATACAAGCGATTGAGACCTGCCAACACGCCCAACAAATTGAGACTCGTGTCAACGAGCATCTGGTGATAGAAGATGGTGGCATCCCGGGCGTCCCAACGCTCTGCCGCCAGCCAGAGAGGGAAGAATTGTAGATAGTGTTCGACTGTCGCCCTGGCGAGTTCATCAGGATATGCAATCGCTTTATCTTTCCAGTTCTGAATCAAGTCATGTCCATGGAGTGAATGGCCGTCTAATACCGAATCCGGATAGACTGTTGCGGAATCCTGGACGAGCATTGCCGGAGCAAGGAGGTCCCCCATGCCGACGCGGCTGACGCTGATCCCGCACCTGCGGATCGAGGAGCTGGAGGCCCGCTATCGGACCTGTCGGGACGTGGTCGAACGCAGCCGGTGGCACATCGTCTGGCTCGTCGGGTAGGGCCACAGCGGGGTGGCCACCGCCCGGCTGACCGGGTACTCCGAGACGTGGGTCCTGATGCTTGTCCGACGCTACAACGACCTCGGGCCAGACGGCCTGGTTGACCGGCGGCGCTCCAATCCTGGGCAACTCCCGCTGGTGTCCCCGGCCGTGCGTGAGGAGCGGCGGGCGCGCCTGGCGACCCCGCCGCCGGATGGTGGGCTCTGGACCGGCCCCAAGGTGGCGGTCTGGCTGAGTGACCGGGTTGGGCGTCCAATCCGTCCCCAACGCGCCTGGGAGCTGCTGCAACGGATCGGGTTCAGCCGGCAGCAGCCCCGCCCCCAGGCCCGGGCTGCCGATCCCGTCGCCCAGGCGGCCTTCAAAAAGGGGGCTGTGTGAGGCTGTCAATGCTGTTCGGACGGCCCATCCCGGCGCGATCGTGACCGTGTGGGCCGAGGATGAGCACCGGCTCGGCCTCATCCCGATCCGCCGCCGGATCTG
>JBGTNF010000156.1:0-5878 GCA_041743205.1 Thermomicrobiales bacterium
CACTCGGCCGAAAGGCGCAAGGGCTCGCGGCTGGTGGCCACCACGGTCAGCCGCGGGCAACCGGCGAGCAGCCGCGCCACCAGCGGGGCGGCCGCGACGACCGGGTCGAAGTTGTCGAGGACTAGGAGCGCCTGCCGATCCCGCAGGGCGTCGCCCAGCCGTTCGGCGATAGGCCGGTCACTCGTTTCCCGGATACCCAAAGCGTGCGCAACGATGGTCGCGACTTGCCCGTGCTCCGCGGCCAGGGCAAGGTCGATGAAAACCACGCCATCGGCGAACTCCGGCGCGATCTCGCGCGCGGTTTCGAGGGCAAGCCTGGTCTTGCCGACGCCGCCGGGACCGGTCAGGGTCATCAGACGCAGGTCCGAGCTGCGAATGAGCGCGGCGATCTCCCGCGCCTCGCGCTCACGGCCGACGAAGGCGTTGAGCGCGGCGGGCAGCTGAACGCCCAGCCGTTCCCGGCTGGGAAACACGAGAGGTTGCCGATGGGCAAGCCCGGCGTCGCTGGTCGTCGGCTCGGTCACTGGCCGCATCCTTGATCGATTACGTCAATACACCGCTATCTTGCGCTTCGGGCGGGGTCATGTCAATCGTCCTGCCATGAGACGCCACGTCATCCCGAACGCCGTCGCTCGGCTTGACCTCAACCAATATTCAGGTTGTAGGGTAGGTGCGGTGGTCTGGCCGAGAGGGCCGGGCACGGATGTCTACCAACAAGAGGAGGGCCGTAATGGCAACCGAACGAAACTGGAACGCCGAGGTCATCGCCGAGTTCCAGGCCAACCGGGGCGTGGTCGCCGCGCCCTACGACGATCCACCGCCGATGGCGCTGCTGCGCACGATCGGGGCCAGGAGTGGCCGGGAGCACGTTGTGCCAATGCGGGCGCTGGTCGATGGGAATGCGCTTTACGTCTTCGCCACGGCGCACGGCAGCGACCGGGATCCCGACTGGTTCCACAACGTCGTCGCCAACCCGGATTTCGTGGTGGAGCTGGGCGACGGTCCCGTGCCGGTCCACGCCACCGTGCTGCGCGGCGCCGAACGGTCGGGCATCCTCGAACACTGGCGCGAACGCGTGCCCCTCATCGACGGGGTGCTGGCGAAAACTGAGCGCGAGATCCCGGTGATCCGGCTGACGCCGGCGGCAACGTCGACACGAGGAGAAGCACGATGAACGAAGCCCTGGCGACGCTGATCGAGAACGAAGTGACGAGTTGGCCGGGAGTCAGCATTGGCGACACCGGGCGCGGCGGGTTACAGTTCAACTACGGGCGGGTGGAGCTGGGGCACCTGCACGGCTCGTGGTGCGCCGACCTTCCCTTCCCGAAAAAGGTGCGCGACGAGCTGATCGCGGCGGACCGAGCGTCGGTTCATCCCCCGCTGCCCAATTCCGGGTGGGTTCGGAGGGACATGGCCGGTCCCGCCGATGTGAGCGCCGTGATCGACCTCTTCCGCCAGAATTACGACCGCGCGAGGGCGCGCGCCGACCGCCCGTAACGCGCTGCCGTCTGCACTGGAGCGCGGACACGTTGACAGGCGGTTGCTGGTAAAGCCATTATCATGATGCAATTCCCCGGGCATCCTATCCTGGCTTTCGGGCCAGTGACGATCCCGGGGTTTCCCATTCCGGCTACTGCATTCCCTCCGCCCACCGTGTCTAGGGCCAGAGTTGCCAAGAACCGCAGAAGCGGCTGATGGCGGTCGCCGAGCACGGGCGGAGCAAGCTCCGCAACCGTACAAGAGTCAATTCTGACGAAGCCATGCAAACGCTTGTGGCGCACCAACCAAAAATCGTGAGAAATCTCCTGGCAAGCGCTGTGCTAAGATGGCGGTTCGACGTTCGACACCATACCTACCTCCGAATCGAGGATGTGCATGGCTCCAATCTGCCGTAATAGCGACCTCTAGAACCGACCATTCGTCCTGATCCCTGCCCGCTGGCGCCCGCCAGTCCGGCAGGCGATGGCGCCTGCCCCGCCGAACGTGCAGGCATCCGATCAGGATCGATCCGAACCCACCCTTCGGTCGGAGCGTACCTACGTGAACATGATCGAACAGACCGTGCCCGGCGCCTTTGCGCCCATCGCGCCCGGATCGCCCTCTGGCGACCTCGCGATCAGGGCGACGGGCCTCACGAAAACCTACACCTTTCATCAACAGGCGCCCGGCCTGCTCGGCGCCTTCCGCAGCGTGCTGCGTCGCAAGAGCGAAACCCGGCTCGCCGT
This sequence comes from Thermomicrobiales bacterium, assembly GCA_041743205.1. Classification (GTDB taxonomy): domain Bacteria; phylum Chloroflexota; class Chloroflexia; order Thermomicrobiales; family UBA6265; genus JACCYX01. The sequence goes on from JBGTNF010000156.1 coordinate 2,226, forward strand.
GGACCGCGTCAGCTTCGCGATCCCGCGCGGCGAGATCGTCGGCCTGCTCGGCCCCAACGGCGCCGGCAAGACCACCACGCTGAAAATGCTGACCGGCCTGCTCTACCCCACCAGCGGCGAGATCACCGTCATCGGCTACCAGCCCTTCGACCGCAACGTCGAATACCTTCGCCGGATCGCCCTCGTCATGGGCCAGAAGTCGATGCTCTGGTGGGACGTGCCGGCCATGGAATCGCTGCTGCTGCACAAGGAGATGTACGGGCTCGGCGATGCCGCCTTCAATGAAAGCGTGGACGAGCTGGCGACCATGCTCGACGTCGGCGACCTGCTGCGGATCCCGGTCCGCAAGCTCTCGCTCGGCGAGCGAATGAAGATGGAGCTGGTGGCCGCCCTGCTCCACCGGCCCGACGTGCTCTTCCTTGACGAGCCGACGATCGGGCTCGATGTCGTCGCCAAGGCCCGCGTCCGCGCCTTCCTCGCCGAGGTCAACGAAGCGCGCGGCACCACGATCCTGATCACCAGCCACGACATGGACGACATCGAGGCGCTCTGCCGGCGGGTGATGATCGTCGACCACGGGCGCCTCGCCTTCGATGGGAATCTGGCCGACCTGGTGCGCAGCGTGCAGCCGCGCAAGCTTGTGACCGCCACCTACGCCGTACCGGTCGATGCCGCCGGGCTTGGCGACGATGCGACCGTGACCTCGCACGAAGGGGACGCCGAAACCGGTCACGTGCTCACGCTCGAAGTGACGCGTGAGGCGCTGGGCGAAACGCTGGAACGGCTGCCCCGGCTCGGCGCACTGCTCGATCTCAGCGTCGCCGACGCCGATGTCGACGACATCATTCGCGGCCTCTTCGCCGGCGGCTTCGACGCAACCGGGAAGGCGGATAATGAATGACCTACCTGGAAATCGGCCGCCTCGTGCGGCGGATGATCGCGATCAACATGGCGCAGACGCTGGCCTACCGGGGCGACTTCGTCTTCTACATGCTCAGCATCGTGCTCGGGCCGTTGCTCTCGGTGCTGATCTGGCGGGCGGCGCTCGCCAGCGGGGCCGAGCTGCCGGTCGATGGAACCTACCTCACCAGCTACTTCGTGCTGCTCGGCGTGATCTCCATGCTCACGTCGTCCTGGCTTTCCACCTTCCTGGCCGGGGAAATCCGCGATGGCCGGCTCTCGGTCTGGTTGGCCCGGCCCGGCTCCTACCTCTACGAGCTGGCGGCCAACAACATCGCGGAAAAGGCCTTCAAGCTCATCGTGCTGCTGCCGATGGTGCTCATCTTCGGGTTGGCGTTCCGGGATTCGGTGGACCTTTCAGCGCCGGCCTGGCGGTGGGCGGTGGTCGTGGTCAGCATCTTTCTGGGCGCCGGCATCGCCTTCAGCGTCGACGTGATCGAAGGGTCGCTGGGGTTCTGGCTCGAAGACATCACGGGCCTGGCCCGCGCCCGCGCGCTGGTTGTCATGGTGCTCGCTGGCCAACTCGTGCCGCTGGCGCTGATGCCCGGCTGGGCACAGGGATTCATGACGGCCCAGCCGTTCCGCTATATCCTCTCGTTCCCGCTCGAAGTGATCGTCGGCGATTTGCCCCGAGGCGAGATCGCCGGCGGGCTGGCCCTGCAGCTGGGGTACACCGTGCTCTTCGTCTTCGGCGCCCGCGCGGTCTGGTCGCGGGGCAAGCGCTCCTACTCGGCAGTGGGGGCCTGACATGCACGACATCGCAACGCGTGAACCGCTCGACCACTCGCGCTGGGACACCGTGGTCCGTCACGCCCGGCTCTGGCGCGCCTGCTTCGCCCTGGCGCTCGTGCGCGAGACGCAGTTCCGGGTCAACATCCTCACCACCGTCGTCATCGGCCTCGTCCAGATCGGGATCGGCCTGATCCCGATCCTGCTCCTTTACAGCTTCACTAGCGAGGTGCGGGGCTGGTCCCAGGCCGATGTGATCGTATTGCTGGGCGTGCAGGGGACGTTGAGCGGATTGATCGGGATGTTCGTGATTCGCAACATGTGGGCGATGACCGACTATGTGACGAAGGGCGAACTGGACCTGCTCCTGATCCGCCCGGTCAACGCGCAGTTCCACGTCGCCACGCGCTGGATCCGGCCTGACCAGGCGTTCAACGTGGCGACCGGACTGATCGTCGCCGCTGTCGGCGTAGCCCGGGGCGACGCCAGCCCGGGCGCGCTCGACCTCGTCCAGGCGACGATCGTGTTCCTGGCCGGGTTCGTCCTGATGACCTGCGCCTGGACGGCGTTGTCGTACCTGGCCTTCTGGACGGACTCGGTCGCGACCGTGATCATGTTCTTCGGAGACGTGCTGCAGGCCGGGCGCTACCCGGTCACGTTCTTCCCGGTCGCGGTGCGCGTGTTGTTCACGGCGCTGGTGCCGCTGGCCTTCGCGACGACGTTTCCGGCCCAGGCAATAACCGGCGGCGTCTCATGGTGGCTGGTCGCCGGGTCCGTCGCCTTCGCGATCGTCGCCGTCGCGCTGCTCCGGCTGCTCTGGAACCGCGCCATCCGCCGCTACTCGAGCGCCAGTTCGTAGTGGCCGGGTATATCGCAGGCCGTCGTAGGGGCGGTACCTGCATCGACCGCAAACGGGCGCTTCGCCGCAAGAGTCTCGTCGATGCTGTGTCCGCCCTTGTGGTTCGCCGCCGGGCAAGATCCGGGCGGCTCCCACGCTGCGCTGCTGCGAAAATGGCCGATCGTGGGGCAGCCGATCACGGGGCCGAGACAAGCTCGGCAGCCCTACCAGCGGCCCATTTTCATGCGGTGGTGGTGCGGCCGCGCCGCATGATTACTCTAGACTGGCCCCCCGAAATCCCGTCATGAGAGAATGGAGTCAGCCACGAGGCGCCCGGACGAGGCGCGCCGTACCCGGTCTGCGACAAGACGGCGCAATGGAGTAATTCCATGGCATGGATCGTGCTCATGCTGTCCGGGATCATGGAAGCCGTCTGGGCGACTGCGCTCGGCAAGAGCGACGGCTTCACCAAACTCACCCCCACGCTCGTCTTCATTGGTGGCCTCGTCCTCAGCATGGCCGGCCTGGCCTGGGCCATGCGCACGCTCCCGATCGGGACGGCTTACGCCGTCTGGGTCGGGATCGGGGCCGTGCTGACCGTCAGCTACGCGATGGTTTTCGACGGTGAATCCGCCTCGCCCGTCAAGGTGCTCCTGCTGCTGGGCATCGTCGGCTGCGTGGTCGGGCTCAAGGTCCTGCACTGATCGAGTGGAGGGGCCGGGATAGCCCGGCCCTTCCTCGCCAACCAGCGAGTTACGGCTCGGTGACGACGATCGTGCCGATCATGGTCGGGTGCAGCGTGCAGACGTAGTCGAAACTGCCGACTTCCTCGAAGGTGTAGCTGAACGTGTCGCCGCTGCTGAGGATGCCTGAATCCCACGACCCGTCCGCCGCGGTCGTGGTATGGATTACGCCGCCGTCATTGGTCCAAGTCACGGTGGTCCCGACCGGGATCTCGACCATCGGCGCATCGAAGGCGTAGTCGAGGATCGAAACCGCCGATTCCGCCGGTGCCGGTTCCACGGAAACCGGCGAGGCCTCCGCTGCGGTTGCGGCTCCAGCGCCGTCCGAGAGCCCGAATCCGAGGAACGCGAGCACGTCGACCGACGACTCGCTGTTGCCGGAC
>JBGTNF010000157.1:0-4666 GCA_041743205.1 Thermomicrobiales bacterium
AGCGAAATCGACGAAGCCTTGCTCGTCGCCTGATCCTTGGCGGAGACGTTGAGAATCCCATTGGCGTCGATATCGAAGGTCACCTCGATCTTCGGCACCCCGCGCGGTGCCGGGGGAATGCCATCGAGCACGAACTTGCCCAGGCTCTTGTTGTCGGCGGCCATCGGGCGTTCGCCCTGGAGGACGATGATCACGACCTGCGGCTGGGTGTCGGACGCGGTGGTGAAGCTCTGGCTCTTGCGGGCCGGGATCGTGGTGTTGCGCTCGATCAGCGGGGTGGCGACGCCGCCGAGGGTCTCGATCGAGAGCGTCAGCGGGGTGACGTCGAGGAGCAGGATGTCCTTGACGTCGCCGCCGAGCACGCCGCCCTGGATCGCGGCGCCGAGGGCAACGACCTCATCCGGGTTGATGCCCTTGTGCGGCTCCTTGCCGAAGAAGTTCTTGACCTGGGCCTGGACGATCGGCATCCGGGTCATGCCGCCGACGAGCAAGGCTTCGTCGATTTCGCTCTTGGCGAGGCCCGCGTCCTTGAGCGCGGAGTCCATCGGCGAGACGGTGCGGGCGACGAGGCCGCCGACGAGCTGCTCGAACTTGGCGCGGGTGAGCGGGATATTCATGTGCTTGGGACCGCTGGCGTCGGCGGTGATGAACGGCAGGTTGACGTCGGTCTGCTGGGTGCTGGAAAGCTCGATCTTGGCCTTCTCGGCCGCTTCCTTGAGCCGCTGGAGGGCCATCCGGTCGTTGCGGAGGTCGATCCCTTCCTGCTTCTTGAACTCGTCGGCCAGCCAGTCGATCAGGACCTGGTCGAAGTCGTCGCCGCCGAGGTGGGTATCGCCGTTCGTGGCGAGCACCTGGAAGACGCCGTCGGAGAGATCGAGGATCGAGATGTCGTAGGTGCCGCCGCCAAGATCGTAGACGGCGACCTTCTCGTCGCCCTTCTTTTCGAGACCGTAGGCGAGGGCCGACGCGGTCGGCTCGTTGATGATGCGCAGCACATCCAGGCCGGCGATCTTGCCGGCGTCCTTGGTGGCGTCGCGCTGGGCGTTGTCGAAGTAGGCGGGCACGGTGACCACGGCCTTGTCGACGGTTTCGCCGAGGAAAGCTTCGGCGTCGGCCTTCAGCTTCTGCAGGATCATGGCCGAGACTTCTTGCGGGCTGTACCAGCGCTCGCCCATCTTGACCTGGACATCGCCGTTGTCGGCGGCCTTGATCTGGTACGGAACCAGCTTCTTGTCGCGGGCCACGGCCGGATCGTTGAACTTGCGGCCGACGAAGCGCTTGACGGAGAAGATGGTGTTCTCCGGGTTGGTCACGGCCTGGCGGCGCGCGAAGCGGCCGACGAGGCGCTCGCCGCTACCGGTGACGGCTACGACGGACGGGGTGATGCGCTCGCCTTCAGCGTTGGGGATGATGATTGGCTCGCCGCCTTCGATGGTGGCCATCGCCGAGTTGGTGGTGCCGAGGTCGATGCCGATGGTTCGTCCCATTGAATGGTGCTCCTCTTGGTTGCGAACAACGGGCGGACACAAGTTCCGCAGCCGTACAGAATGATCAGTGCGTTCGTCACGGGCCGACACACAGGTCGGCCCCTACGAGACGTGAAGACGATCAGGCCTCGAATGCGCCGTCTTCCGCATCGGTCGTTGGTTCCGGCGCGTCGCCGGTCTTGACCATGGCCGGGCGGACCAGCATCTCGCCGATCCGGTAGCCGTTCTGGTAGACCTCGACGACATTGGAACCGGTCGAGCCGGGCTCGCTGGCGACGGCTTCGTGAATGGACGGGTCGAACGGTTGGCCGAGGGCGTCGATGCGGACGGCGCCGAGGCGTTCGGCAGTGCCGGTAAGCTTGGCCTGGATCATGGCGAAGCCTTTGGCCCAGCCGTTCTCCCGCTCTTCCTCGGGCAGGGTGGCGAGGGCGCGCTCGAAATCGTCGATGACCGGCAGGAACTGGGCCAGCACATCGCGCGAGACGAACTGCCGCAACTGGCCGCGTTCGACGTCGCTGCGCCGCTTGAAATTGAGGAACTCGGCCCGGCTCCGCTGGAGCTGGTCGAGGTAGTCATCACGCTCGGCGGCAACCTGGGCGAGGAGATCGACTGGCGCCGCGTCGTCAGCGTCAATTTTTGGCGCTTCTCCATTTTCGGCGTCGATTGCTTCATCAATGTCCGAGGGATCGGGCCAGGTTGGATGGTCGGTCGTCGTCACAAGTCTCTCCTACTTGGGCGCACGGTTCGCCCGCAAGCGTTCGTCCGGTGATTTCCCAATAGTTGGTTTGGTCCGGATCTTTGTGCCTGGTAGTGGCCGGCCTTGTGCCGGCCATGGACTCACGCGTAGGCCGGCACAAGGCCGGCCACTATCAGGCAAAGCGCCTGCTTCATCATGAGGAATACAGATCCTCCATCAAATCGCTCATCAGCCGCGCCATGTAACGGACCGAGGAGATCGACCGCCAGTACGACATGCGCGTCGGCCCCAGCACGCCGAGGATGCCGGTAACTTCGCCGTTGATGCCGTATGTCGCCATCACCACGCCGAACCGTCGCAGGGCGTCGGTCGGGTTCTCGTCGCCGATGAAGACCTGCACGTCCGTTCCCGCCGAGAGCTGCGGCAAGACCGCGCTGAGCAGTGAACCGCCGCGCAGCAGATCGAGCACGCTCTGGGCTTCTTCCCCGGCAAACTCAGGCTGGCCGAGGATGTTCTCGATGCCGGAATGCCGGATCTGGGTCCGCTCGACCGAGTTCAACCCCCGTAGTCCGACGGTGATCTGCTCCACCACGTAGCGGGCAAGTTCCGTGGCCCCGATCACCTGGCGCTCGATTTCGTCGGCGCTCAGGCCCCGCGTTTCCGCCACGAGCGAATCGGCGAGGCGGCTGAGCTCGGCCTGCTCCGTATCTTCCGGCAAGTGAACCATCATCTGCCGGACCGCCGTTTCCTGGGTAACCAGGATCAGCAGCGCCAAACGCGGCTGGAGGGCGATCAGCTCGAAGTGCCGCATCCGGGCCACGAGCGTGCGCGGGGCCGAGACGATCGAGACGTTGCCAGCCGTTTCGGCCAGCACCGAGGCCGCAAATTCCACCCACTGGTCGAGCTGGAACTCCACCTGCCGGAACTGGTGCCGGATCATGATCTGGTCGCCGGACGAAAGCTCCGGCGCCCCCATCAGGCGGTGCACGTAGTAGCGATATCCGCGGTCGGTCGGGATTCGACCGCCCGAGGTGTGCTGCTGCTGCAGGAACCCGGCCCCTTCGAGATCGGCCATTTCGTTGCGGATCGTGGCCGACGAGACGCCGATGGCGTAGCGCTCGGTCAGGGTCTTGGATCCGACAGGGCGGCCAGTCGCGACGTATTCCTGGACGACAAGCTTCAGGATCGCCCGCTGACGTTGGGTCAGGGCCACGGATTCCGGCTGGTTGATCTCCAAGTTCGTCGACTCCTGTTCACGTTAGCACTCTGCACGAGAGAGTGCTAACGTGAATAACGATACCAACGTTGACCGGTCCATGTCAAGGTTGCCGGGCGCGAAACGGCGAGGCCACGGGCAGATGTCTGGCCGTCGGCGGCACGGGCTGCCCGCGCCGATACATCCACATTCGCAGGGCTAAATTATCAGGGAATTAGGGTCGGGATCGTGGCGATCAGGTCGCGGCGGGCCTGGATGATGGCGGCGCCGAAGGCGGGATCGGCGACGGGCAGTCCGGATTCCGCCAGCTCGTCGTCGTCGAGCAGACGCATTGCGCTATTGGGCAGGGTCACCACATCGAGGTAGAGATCGTGCCAGACGAGGCAGGACTCGCCGTCGATCGTCTCAATGAAGGCGGGGTAGGTGACGTTGCCGTACCAGCCGCGAAGGTCGCCGGCTGGCGAGTAAACGGCGAAGGCGTTGAATGGGTGCTCCGCCGAGAAGAACTCCCGCAGCGTGTCGCCGGGTTCGAAGATCAGGCCGGCGACATCGACGCGCGGCAACGTCCAATTGGCGACGAGTTCGATCCATGGCCCCGGAGCCTGGGTGACAGCGACCCTAGCCGGGTAGCGGGCGGCTTCGGTTCCGTTCGGCGCGCGCTTGACGACGGTGACGACGGTTCCAGGAACCAGGCTGGAAAGCGCCGCGACGGACGCGGGGTCCGGCCGCCAGTCGTGGCGCCACGTCGCTTTGGGGAACCGATCAGTCGTCATCGGAGCTGCCCAGCAAGCGCTCGACGATCACGACGTCCCGCCAGACGCCGTCCAGCTTCGCGTGCTTTTCGTAAACGCCCACTTGCCGGAAGCCGACTCGCTGGAGCAGACCCAGGCTGGCGGTGTTCTCGGTGAAGACGCGTGACACCAGCTTCCAGAAGCCATCTCGTTCAGCGGCCTCGATCAGCGACTCCATCGCCAGCCGCCCGGCGCCGTGGCCCCGCGCCGAGCGGGCGACGTAAACCGAGAACTCGGCGATGCCGTCGTAGCAGGCGCGCGGGCGATAGGTGGAGGTCGAAGCGAAGGCGACCACATCATCGCCGTCAGTGACGACGACGACCGGGTAGCGCCGGCCGAGCCAGGCCACGATGTCGTCAGCCGTCCGGTGGCGCGTCTCGAAGGTCGCGATCCGGTCGTCGATGCCCTCGTTGTAGATGCAGGCGACGGCCTCGCAATCGGCGGCGGTCATCGGCCGGGTGGTCAGGGTCATGCG
>JBGTNF010000158.1:0-2028 GCA_041743205.1 Thermomicrobiales bacterium
TCTCGATGGCGGATTCACCTGGGAAGCCGGAACGTTGCGCGATACGGACGCCATGCAGTTGACCGCAAGTCCAGACGATCCGGCAACCGTGTACGCCACCGGTCACGACGTTTTCCAGGTCAGCCGCGATGGTGGGCAAACGTGGCAACCGCAGGCGCATGACCTGCCTGGCGCCGACATCCATGGGTTCGCCCAGGACCTTGGTGACCCTCGGCGGCTCTACGCGTCCGTGGTTGGGATGGGAACGTTAACGTCGGGCGATGGCGGGGCGACCTGGCAATCCTTGCCGGATCAGCCCGCGGGAAGCGGCGTGCTGGCTGCCGGATCCGGAATCCTCTATTCCGGGTCCGGTCCGGACGTGGTCGCAAGCCGAGATGGCGGCGTTACCTGGGATGTTCTGGCCACCCTGGCGAGTGGTCAGGTGATCAGCCTGGCCGTTTCGAGTGGCGACCCGCAAACGATCTACGCCGGAACCCCGAATGGCATTGCCAGGAGCGCCGACGGCGGCGAAACCTGGGCGCAGCGCGGACCCGAAGGAGTACCGATCCTTGCGGTCGCTGTCTCCCCGGCCGATTCAGGCCAGGTGTTCGGAATCAGCGGCGAAGGGGCTGTCTACCGTTCCGACGACGGCGGCGAATCGTGGCGCTCCTGAACCGGTTGCCTTGGGGGAGCTCAGGGACGCCTCGATGTGGCGTTCCAGCGCGTCGGTGACGCCTGCCTCGAGCCGGGACGCTTCCAGCGTGGCCACATCGGGCGCGTACCCGAGCCGCTCGGCCAGGTAGCGCTCGAGCAACCGCCGGCGGCGTCTGGCTGCCGCCACGATCTCGCTTCCGGCAGCCGTGAGACGAACCCCGTGGTAGGGCTGATACGACACCAAACCTCGCGCGTACAGGCGTTTGACCATGTTCGTGACGGACGGGCAGGAGACGCCAAGACGCCGGGCTATCCGCTGGGTGGTGACCGGCAATTGGTTGCCACCCAGCCATTCGATAGCGCCAAGGTAATCGCGCACCGCCTGGGAAACCTCGCCCGGGAGTGGATCGTTCGCGGCGGTCATGCGGAGACGAGCAGGGCGGTGGCGTACATGATCGCCAAGCCGGCCGCGAAACCGCCGAAGGTGGGCCAGGTGATGGCGGGCTCGTTGGCCTTCTTCTGATCCCGCAGGATTAGCTTGCCGACCTCGATCACCACCTGGACGATGGCGCCGATGCCGACGGCAAGAAAGATGGTGGTCCAGAGCGGCGAATAAAGGAAAGCGCCAATCCAGGTGCCCAGGATCGCCGGTATGCCGGCAACTGCCGCGAGCGCCGCGAAGTGGTACAGCGGAGGACGATTACCGACCATCGGCGCGGCGATGCCGACGCCTTCGGTGACGTTGTGGAGCGTGAAGCCGATGATCAGGAAGACGCCAAGCGCGGCTTCGCCAAGGGCGAACGCGGCGCCGATCGCCAACCCCTCGCCCATGTTGTGCAGTCCGATGCCGGTCGCGATCTGGTACGACAGCGACACGCCGCTGGCGTTGCCGATCCGTTGCCGCAGCATGTGTCCGAACAGGGTGAGGAATGCGACGGTGAGCACCACGATCAAGGGGATCAGTACGGGCGCATCGAAGGCGCCGGCGACGGTGAGCCCGATTTCATTGACCGCTTCCCACATGTCGATCGTCAGGAAGACCAGCAATCCGACGGTGAGCGCGAGGATGAAGGACATGCCCTTGCGGCCGAGTCCCTGCATGGAGGGGTACCAGAGCAGGCCGAGCGCGACCGGCACGACGCCGACGTAGAACCCGATCAACGCAAACCGGGTGAAGCTTTCCGTGTCGGTTTGAGGGCTCTGCAGCGCGACGGCGATGGTGGCCGGAAACGCCACCCCGGTGGCCGAGATCATGTTGATGGCGTGGGCCTCGTCCTTGACCCAGGGGTACGGGATACTGACGGTCGCCGAATCGAGACGATCGAGGGTGCCGCCTGGTTCGACCGCGAACTGCCAATAGGCGTCGTCGACCATGACTTGGGCAATCGTGATCGG
>JBGTNF010000159.1:0-9107 GCA_041743205.1 Thermomicrobiales bacterium
CCGTTCCAGATGCTGGTGACGTCGATCGACTACGACCTGCACCGGGGCCGGATCGCGATCGGCCGCATCAAGCGCGGCGAACTCTCATCCGGCGAAACGCTCACTCTCCTCACCGAGGGCAAGGAGCCCACTCGCACCAAGGTCACGTCGCTGCTTACGTTTGAGGGCTTGGGCAAGGTCGAGATCGAACGCGCCCTGGCCGGCGACCTGGTGGCCATCACCGGGTTCGGCGACGCCAAGATCGGTTCGACGCTGACCGACCCCGAGCATCAGGAAGCGCTGCCTGCCGTCGCGATCGAGGAGCCGACCCTGAAGCTGACGTTCGGCGTCAGCACCTCGCCGCTTTCGGGCCGCGACGGTCAGTTCTCGACCTCCCGGCAGCTTGGCGACCGTCTCCAGCGCGAACTGGAAACCAACCTCTCCCTGCGCGTCGAGCCGACCGACCAGCCGGATGTCTTCTCATTGGCCGGGCGCGGTGAGCTGCACCTCTCGGTCCTGATCGAGACGATGCGCCGCGAAGGCTACGAGTTCCAGGTCTCCCGGCCGGAGGTCGTCACCCGCCGCGACGAGAACGGGCAGCTCAAGGAACCGGTCGAGCACCTCGTGATCGATGTGATCGAGGAGTTCGTCGGCCAGGTCACGGAACTCACCGGCGCCCGCCGGGCCCGGATGCTCGACATGGTCAACGATGGCCGGGGCAGCGTTCGGCTCGAATTCGCGATTCCCACGCGCGGCCTGATCGGCCTCCGGAACGCCATGCTGACCGCGACCAAGGGCAACGGCACGATGTCGTCGCGGCTGATCGACTTCGAGCCCTGGATGGGCGCCATCCAGCAGAACCGCAGCGGGGCGCTGGTGGCGTCCGAATCCGGTACCGCTCTTGCCCACGGCCTGGCTAATGCCCAGGAACGCGGCGTGACGTTCATCGAGCCGGGCACAGAGGTCTACGAAGGCATGATCGTGGGTCAGAACCCGCGCACGACCGATCTCGCCGTCAATGTCTGCCGGGCCAAGAAGCTGACCAATATGCGGTCCAGCAACGCCGACATTTCGGTGCGGCTGACGCCGCCGATCCTGCTCAGCCTGGAGCAATCGCTCGACTTCCTGGCCGACGATGAGCTGTTGGAGGTAACGCCGAAGGCGCTGCGCCTGCGCAAGCGCTACCTCTCGCAGGATGAGCGGGCGAAGCACAAGAAGCGCGCCGACCAGGCCGCCGCCGCGCTGGCGTAGTGCCCAGCGAACCCTGTCTCAACGCGAAACGCCCCGGATCGACCGATCCGGGGCGTTTCGCGTTCAACGTTCGCGCACCTATGCCGCCTTCTTCCGTTTCCGCTTGCCGCCGTCGTCGTCCCGGTCCGGATCCTCGTCGTCCTCGCTGGCGTCGCCGTTTTCCAGCTCGACGACGGCCATGGTGGAAGCGCTTTCGATCCCGGCGAAGATGGCGAAGAAACCGGACACCCGGTGCGGCTGCACCACGAACACGCCGCGCCCTTCCTGGGTCACGAGGTCGGCAGCTTGCAACACGTTGAGGTGATGATAGGCGGCCCCGGTGGTGCCGAGCTCGAGCGCGCTGACCAGTTCCGCCGCCGTCTTCGGCCCGTCGAGCACCAGCTTCAGGATGGCGAGCCGCTGGCGATGGCCGATCGCCGCGAGCAGCCGCGCGGTCCGCTCGTCATCGATCGTCAGGAGGTTATCGACCGTCGATTCCACGTCCCACCGGTACTCCCGGTCGCCGCTGGCGTTGCGCGCCACGCCGCGCGTCACCACGGCGCCGCGTCGAGTGGATGCGCCGTTCAGGTCGGCGGCGATGTCTGTGGGTTTCAATGGCGCCGGTTTGCCGGAGGTCGAGGCGGCGGCTGCGGCGCCGGCAGTCTGGATCGTGACGTGTTCACGGAGCGCCCAAACTGCTTCGGAGAGATTCTGCAATTCATTGCGAATTCCCTCGACTTCGCTTTTCACCTTCTTGCCGGCCATGTCGCCTCCAGCGGTGTCATAGGTCATTGGAAACTACGAAGTTCCTAATTACGGTAACACAACGCCGGGATGCTTCAATCATTCGTGCCTGCTGGGACCATGGGGTATTTCCCCGGGCCAGACTTGCCTCCGGGGCTGGGCGACTGGCCGACACGCTGGCGGCGTACGGCGCCGGGATCGTTGGTGATGACCCCGTCCAGGCCCGCCGCGAGCCGTGAGGCCAGCGTGTCGATCCGCTCCAGGCGGGAGAAGACCAGCAGCTGGTGACGGTGGGCGTGGAGGATGAGGTCCCGGTCGAGGATGCCCCAGGGCACGCTCACCCCGGCGGCTCCCACCCATTGCGCTTCCCTGAAATAGGCGTCCCTCACCTCCGGTCGCCAGGCGTCTGGCCGCAACAACGTCACCCGCAACTCCGGCAACGCGCGGGTTGCCAGGTATACATCTCTCGGGCGCTCCAGCCAGAGCCAGGTCCGGCCTGGATCGCCGAACCGGTCGACCGCTCGCAGCACCCCCGGCAGGGCGGCGTGGTCCTTGACGTGCAACGCCGGCTGGGCGGCTCCGGGAAAGTCTTCCAGGATGGATCGCAACGACGATACCCGATCGCCGCCCGGCGCTTGGCGTAGCGGCAACCGGGTCAGCGCAAACGAGGGCCAGAGCCGAACCCAGCCCCGTCCACGGGTCGCACGGCGCAGGAACGCGTCGTGCAGCACCACCGGCTGCCGGTCGAGCGTCAGCCGGATGTCCAGCTCGATCAGGTCGGCGCCGCTGGCGGCCGCCAGGGCGATGGCCGACCGCGCGTTCTCGGTTGCCCCCGGCGTGAGGGCACGGTGGGCGACGATCAATGGCTGGCGCATGGACTGGCATCCTCCGGCGACGTGTTCCGGGACTACGGATTGGAATCCGTCATATTCCCGGTGTCGAGCCGTTCCGGATCGAGCTCGTAGTCGAGGCAGAAGACGTCGCTTCTATTCTCTTCGGTGTGGCGGCGCCTGCGCACGAGCTGGAATCCTGCCTTTTCCAGCGTCCGGGCCGAGGCCACGTTGTCGGCGTAGCACCAGGCGGCCAGGCGCAATCCCGACAGGTGGTCGAACACATGCCCCGCAACGCCAACGAGCACTTCCGACATATACCCGCGTCGCCAATGGGCGCTGGCGAGCAGGTAGCCTACCCCAAACGTTCCAGCGCGAGCGTCGCTTTCGGATGGCCCGAAGCCGACCCAGCCGATTGCGGTGTCGTCGCCGGTCATTGTGATGGCCAGGTTGTAGGCCACACGCGGCATGAGCCCATTGTGATGGATCACCTGGGCCAGCCATTCTGAGGATTCCCCTGGAGTTTTGGGAGCGTCGTCCATGTACGGTGCGATTTTCGGGTCCTGCCACATCGCGATCACGTCGTTGATGTCCGAGCGGCCGAAATCGCGAACCGTCAGGCGGTTGGTCGTGAAGACCACGTCACTCATAAAGCAGTCCTTTGGGCTGGTCCGCCGTGCCGTCCGGAGCATGCCGCTCGGCGCGGCGGCGAATCCGGTTCCAGGCGCCGCTCAGGCCCATCGCCCGCTTCATCGCCAGCACCGTCGCCTGTGTCTCGATCCGGATGCGGGCCGTTCCATCCTCGATCAACTGGTCGACGAGTCCCGGCCGGGAGAACCGCTCACGCCGCTCCCGCATCGGGTCCAGCACCTCGTTGACGACCCCGGACAGGTAGTCCTTGACCTCGACGTCGCCGACCGTACCCGCCCGGTAACGTTGCTTGAAGGCGTCGACGCGTGCAGTGTCCGGGGCGAAGACGTCCAGCCATTCGAAAACCGGGTTGCCCTCGACCGTGCCGGGCACGTCGGCCCGGATCCGGTTCGGATCGGTGTACATCCGCATCACCTTGCGGCGGACCGTGGCCTCGTCGTCGGCGAGGGCGATCGCGTTGTCGAGGCTCTTGCTCATCTTGCGTTTGCCATCGGTTCCAATGAGGGTCGGCGCTTCGCCGGCGATGATTTCCGGGATCGGAAAGACCTCGCCGTATTTGCCGTTGAAACGCCGCGCCAGCTCGCGGGTGATTTCGACGAAGGCGTAGTTGTCCTTGCCGACCGGCACGGCGCTGGCCCGGACGGCCAGGATGTCCGCCGACTGGAGGACCGGGTAGCCCAGCAGCGCGAACGACATCTCCGTGTTCGCGTCGCGTGCCATGTCCTTCAGGGCCGGCAAACGTTCCAGCCGCGACACCGTGACCAGGCTCTGGAGCAAGCCCGCCAGTTCGTGGACTTCCGGCGTGGCCGACTGCAGGTAGAACAGGCACTGGTCGGGCTCGATCCCGGCGCTGAGGGCGTCGAGCACGAGGCCGCGCGCGCGGGTATCGACCTGGGCGATGTCCTCGGGCGAGTTCCGCGTGGTCAGCATGTGCAGGTCGGCGATGATGAAGCAGGCGTCGTAGGTCGCCTGGAGCCTGACCCGGTTGCGCAGCGAGCCGACGAGATGCCCGAGGTGGAGCGGCCCGGTCGGGCGATCTCCCGTGAGCATGCGGGGGCGTTGGGACGCGGTTTCAGTGAACATGGCATGCACCTCGGCGGCGGCGGGCATCGAGCATGCGCGCCGGGCAAGGGGCCGACTCGCGGGCCGGCCCAAATTCTTGATGTCGATCATTGGGGGTGGGGTCAGGCCGCGAGGACGATCGCTAGTGGGCGATGCCGGGCCGTTGGGGAAGGGCGCGCGCACCGCGCCAGTCCTGCCAAAGTCGCAGGATCTGGGCGTCGTGCGCGAATGCGAGGTCCGGAAGCATGGTTGGATCGTCCGGCGGGAACCAGCCGAGTTCGATGACATCGTCGCTGGCGACAGGCTCACCGAGCGCCACGGCAGCGGGGTAGACGAGCAGCACGACGGTTTCGTCCGGCTCCGAGATCACGCCGAGCAGCGGGCCGAGTTGGATATCCAGCCCAACCTCCTCCCGCACTTCCCGGATCGCCGCCGCTTCCACCACCTCGCCACGTTCGACGAACCCCGCCGGGAAACTCCATTTGCCGGGGGACCGCGTCCACGCGGCTCGCTTCCCGAGCAGCACGCGGCCCTCGCGCTCGATGACCACCGTGACCGCCAGCTTCGGATCGAGCCAGGTCACGGCGCCGCAGGCGGTGCAGACCGGCCGCAAGCGGCCGTCGTGCTCGCGCTCTTCGGTTGGGCTCCCGCATCGCTGGCAAAACATCCGTCTACCGATCCTTGTAACGACGCTCCTTCGCAATCACCGTACCATGATCGGACCACACCACGTACAGCAAGGACCCTGTGACCCGTTGGAGGGTTCCAGCTTTGTCGCTAACCATCCTCATTGCCCGAACTCCCGGACGTTCCGAGCTCGAAGGCGAGCAGCAGCTTCCTGAGCAGGTCGGCCAGCGCCCGCTGCTCGGCGTCGTTGAGCGCGGCCAGGAGCAGCCGCTCGTTCTCGACGTGCCCCTCGGCCAGGGCATCGACCAGGGCGAGGCCCGCCGCCGTCAGCGTCACCACGATGCCTCGCCGATCCGCGGGATCGGGGGTGCGGGCTACCCACCCGGCTCGCTCCAGGATGTCGATCCGTCGGGTCATCGCGCCCGACGTGCGCATGACCGCCCGGTAGAGATCGGTCGGTGACAGCCGGTACGGTGGTCCGGATCGCCGCAGGGTCGCCAGGATGTCCCAACTGGGCCGGCTGATGCCGTGATCCCCAAAATAGTCATCCATCCCGGTGTCCAGATACCGGGCCGCACGGCCGATCCGGGCGACGACCGCCACGGGAGACGTATCGACATCCGGACGCTCCCGCGCCCATTCCGCTCTCAGCCGGTCGACGCGGTCATGTTCTGCCATGATAGTATCTTACTATGCAGTTACTTCGACTGCACTTAACGGAGGGTTTCCATGATCGTCGAATATATCCGCTACAGCATTGCCGAGGCGACATCGCCCGCATTCGAGGAAGCCTACACCCGCGCCGCGGAATCGTTGGACGCCTCGGTTCACTGCCTCGGGTACGAACTGACGCGGGGCGTGGAGGAGCCGGCCAGCTACACCCTGCGCATCGAGTGGGATTCGCTGGAAGGGCACGAGCGAGGCTTTCGCGGAAGCGAGGAGTTCCGGCAGTTTCTCCCGCACATTCGCCCGTTCATTGGGGACATCCAGGAGATGCGCCATTACGAGGTCGTCTTGGGCGGACGAGCCGGGGATGGGGCGCGATGAGCGAGCGTACGGTGTTCGAGGCGGCAGGCGGCGCCGATGCGTTCCTGCAGCTGACCAGGAAGTTCTACACGCAGGTTGCCGCCGACCCGGTGCTGGCCCCCGTCTTCAAGGACATGACTGACACCCATGTCGAAGGCGTTGCGCTCTGGCTTGGGGAGGTCTTCGGCGGACCCAAGCGCTATTCGGAGGAGCGCGGCGGCTATCCCCACATGATGGCCCGGCACGTCAACCGGGCGTTGACGGAGGAGCAGCGCGCCCGGTGGGCCGAGCTGATGGTCGCCACGGCTCAAGAGGTGCTGCCCGCCAACGACAAGGTGCAGGCTCGCTTCCGGTCGTACATCGTCTGGGGATCGAAGATCGCCTTGCAGAACTCCCAACCGGGCTACGCGCCGCCGGCGGAATCGGACATTCCCGATTGGGGCTGGGGCAAGCACGGCCCGCCCGAGGATTGAGTAGTCCGGTCAGTCTATCGGGTCGGGTTGCCAACGCCTCACCCATCGTCATCCCGAGCTGCCGGCCCCGCTGGATACTGCGGGCTGCGAGGGACCCCCCGGCGCAGCGAAGCGATAGCCGGTATGTGCCTGGCAGGTCCGGATGACCGCCTTCGGCGCGGGATTCCTCGTTCCTCGGAATGACGGTGGGAGAGGTGGCACGAAAGGGTGGTCAGTCTATTGAGTCGGACTTCCAACGGCTCGTGCCGGTGTAGATAGGGAAGGCGCCCTTTCTCCGCCGTGGCGGGTCCGCTGTCCGATCGTGCATGCTTCCGGGGTTGCGCGTCGAGCAAAGCCATGGAGGTCGTCATTCAATCCCCATCCAACGAATCGCCGCTGGAAACGTACCGGCAGCGCCGCCATGACTTCGAGGCCCAGCGCCTGGCGGCGCATCGCCGCTGGAACCTGGTCGCCAACCTGCGCCTGCTTGGCTTCGTGGCAATTGGCCTCGCTGCCTGGTGGGGCCTGACGGCGCCTAACCCGCTCCGGTGGGCGCTCGTCGTCGTCGCCCTGGTCACGGCGGCGCTGGTATCCCATCACCGGTCGTTGCGCCGCCGCCGCGACCGGCTGGCCGGGCTTGTGACCGCCAACGACCTGGCCATCGCGCGGCTCGAACTCGATTGGAAAGCGATGCCAGAGGCGCCCGCTGCCGACGTGCCGCGCAGCCACCCCTACGCCTGGGACCTGGACATCGTCGGCTCGGCCTCGCTTGAGCGGCGGCTCTCCACGCCCACGCTGCTCCACGGCTGGCGCACGCTCTCCGCCTGGTTGCTCGGTCCCGCCGATGCGGCTGTGGTCCGTGTCCGTCAGGAGGCAGTGCAGGAGTTGGCGAACGATCTCGATCTCCGGCAGGGCGTCGAAGCCGCCGGCCGGCAACTGGAAGGCGACACGCCCGATCCCGAGCCATTCCTGATCTGGTCCAGCACCGATCCCTGGCTCCTGCGGCGCCCCTGGCTCTGGACCCTCGCCATCGTCAGCCCGATCGCGCTCGTCGTGCTGGCGGCGCTGTCGCTGGCTGGTGCGATCACCGGGCCGTGGTGGCTGGCGCCAATCACGGTCAACGTCGCGCTCTTCCAGGTGTACGGTCGGCGAATTGCGGAAAGCGTGGCCGAGGCGACGCCCCTGAACCGGGCAATCACCGGGTACGCCGAGGTGTTCCGGCTGATCAGCGAAGCCACGCCGGATGCGTTCATCCTCCAGCGAATTGGCGCCGCGCTCGGTGACGGCACGGACGGTGCGACGACCCGGATGAAACGGTTCGCGAGGATTTGTGGGTTCGTGATTCCGCGCGGGTCGATCATCTGGTCCCCGCTCCAGATGGCGCTGCTCTGGGATATCCACGTGCTGCACGCCCTGGAGCGCTGGCGGTCCGCGACCGGGTCGCAGACGCGGGCCTGGTTCGACGGCGCCGGCGAATGGGAAGCGCTCGCGGCGCTGTCCGTGCTCGGCCACAATCACCCGGATTGGACGTATCCGGACGTCGATCCGGCGCATGACGCGGTGAGGGCCGAAGGCCTCGCCCACCCGCTGATCCACTTTCGCGAGGCCGTCGCCAACGACGTGACGGTCGGCCCGCGCGGAACGTTTCTCTTCGTGACCGGCTCGAACATGTCGGGCAAGAGCACGCTCCTGCGGGCCGTCGGGATCAACGCCGTGCTGGCGATGGCCGGCGGCCCGGTGGCCGCCACCCGTTTTTCGCTACCAGTGATGGATGTCTGGACCTGCATGCGGGTCGAGGACTCCGTGACCAAGGGAGTCTCCTTCTTCATGGCCGAGCTGCAGCGGCTCAAGGCCGTGGTGGATGCCGCGAATGACGCAACCGCCGCGACCGTGCGACCGGTGCTCTACCTGCTCGACGAGATCCTGCAGGGCACGAACACGGCCGAGCGTCAGATCGCATCTCGTGGCGTCCTTGCTCAACTGGAGCGGTCGAACGCGATCGGCGGCGTCTCCAGCCACGATCTCTCGCTGATCGACGGGTCGGAGCTGACCACGGCGGCAGTCTCGGTGCATTTCGCCGAAACATTCACGCGCGGTCCGGACGGGCCGGACATGACGTTCGACTATCGGTTGCGGCCCGGCCTGGCGACCTCGACCAACGCCCTGGCGCTGATGGAACTGCTGGGCTTCGAGGTTGGCTCGATGCGAAACGACGCCGCGAACGACACGCCAGCGGGTTGACGCGACAAGGGGTCGCGACGGCGGGACCGTCTCCGGCGCCCGGTTCGCGTTGCGCCGGGGAACGCAGGGGTGTCATGATTTGTGCATGACAGATTCCGGCGACACCGCTCGCCTCCCCGAACCTCAGCCTCGACAACCAACGGCACCGATCCGGGCGAATCCGGGCCGAACAGACGCCGGGACGTCCGCCAACCCGACCTGGCCGGCCGATTCCGGCTACGCGCGCCCGATCACGGACACTGCCGGCCGGGCGCGGCCGGTTCCC
>JBGTNF010000160.1:0-4054 GCA_041743205.1 Thermomicrobiales bacterium
CCGAAACCGCCAGACGCCCGATCTGGCTTCGACTGAGCCCTTCGTCGCGACGAAATCGGCCGGCGTCAGCCGTTGCGACAGGTCGATGTCGGCGTCGAGCAGCCCGCCGCAAACGGGGCAATCGTCCAAAGCGCGGTCGCCGGCATGCCCTGTGCCGCACTGCATGCAGGTGACGGTCAGCCAGCGCGGGATGCGCGACGACGGGGAGGTGAGCGACGCCATGATCCGGAGGGTCCTTTCGAAGCCTGGGCGTGGAAGGGAGCGTGCTCGACCGAACACGCTCCCCATCAGGACGCTCCCGATTGGGAGCCCCCTAGTTCCCCGTGAGAATACCACGCACGCGGCTGGCCCCAGATTCAGGCTTTCGACCGGTCAGGCCGCCCCCCACCGTCATTCCGAGCTGCCGGCCCCGCTGGATACGGCGGGCTGCGAGACATCTCCCGGCGCAGCGTAGCGATAGCCGGTGTATCAGCTCGGCAACACCGCAATACCGCTTCGCGGGGGATACCGCTTCGCTGCCTCGTTCCTCGGAATGACAAGAACCAGCGGAGGCCCCGCGTGCAATGACGGAATCCCACCGGCGCGTGGAGAACCCCGAGCGTCCTGGGGCGAAGGTGCTACTCGGCCGGGAGCAGGATCGTCAGGGCGAGGTAGATCAACACGACCGGCGGGATGCCGAGCCCGGCCGGCAGGATCGCCACTGCCAAAACCCCCAGCCGAACCCACAGCGGCTTGACCGCGAATTTCTCGGCGATCCCGCCACAGACGCCGAAGACCCATTTGTTGGTGCGCGAACGCGTCAAACCAGTGTTCTTAAGCATGAGGTTCTCCTTCTATCGAACAGGGCGATGATTACAACTCGTCTTCGTCGCGAAACACGGAGCGGTCCCACTGACCAACCGGAGCCGATTCGAACCAGTTGACCAGGTTCTCGGCCGAGAAACCCGCCTCCAGCAGCGGGCCGATCGCGAGGTGGTTGCGGGCCGAGAAATCGATCCGCCAAGGGCGGCTCCGGGGATCAGGCAGGGTTCCCGCGTGATGCAGGATCAGGTCGAGCAGGAACGGGAACTCGTCCGTCGACCGGGCGACGACCGGTCCGATCTGCCCGTGACTCTCGCGCACGGTCACCAACGCGTAGCCGGCGACCTCCCCGTGGGTGTCGGTCACGATCACCCCCTCGCTGCCCTCAGCGAGCCACTGCCGGATCCGCTCGCGCCGGTCGGCGCCGCGGACGACCCGGTCGAGGTTGGCGACGCGGTCGACGTCACCGGGTGCGACGGGTCGGACCACGTAGCCAGATCGCTCGGGCGGTTCCGACGGAAAAACCGGCTTCACCGCCCGGAACGGCAACTGCGGCGGTCCTGGATAGAGGCCGAACCGCAGGTAGCGCTGCCAAGCCTTCGGGTCGCGGGACGAGGCCAGCGTGGTTGCCGTTGCGCCCGAGGCGTCGATCAGCTCGCGGAGCCGCTTCAGCAACCGGCGGCCGACGCCCTGGTTCTGAACATCCGGATGCACGAAGAAAAAGGCGATGTGGGCGTGGGGCAACTGGATCTGGACGGCGGCCAGGCCCACCACCTCACTGCCCGCCCGGGCCACGATCACGGAATCGGTATCGCTGGCGCGCAGCGTCGAAAGCACGCGGATCGCCTGCTTCAGATCATCGGTCCGCGCCGTGTGGTCGGCCCACGGGTTGCGCGCCCGGAGCTGATCGGAGAGCGCCTCGGCGGCCGCCTGATAGACGCTGGCCGCGTCGACGATATCGTCGTGGGCGGCGGTTTCGATGATCGGGTCGGATTTGGCAGTCTGGTCGCGGATCGTCGTGTTCATTCCGTCAGCATACAACCGGCAATGGGCGGTGGGCCTACCGGTCAGCCCCCATTTCCCCGCGGCGCCAAACCCGGCTCACGCCTCCGGGGTCGAATCGATCGGCTCGCGGTCCACGCGCTCGCCGCGGATCACGGTGCGCGAGAGGTACTCGCCGTTGACGTAGTCGAACTCCCCGCCGCAGGTGATGAGCGTCACGATCTGGTCCTCGGACGACGCGACGATCTCGGCCATCGTGCCGGAAACCAGTTCGTCGAGGGTGAACGTCTCGTTCCAGACCACGTCGTAGCTAAACACGGCTCCGTCGACGCCGGTCAGGTCGATCCGATCACCTTCGGCGAGGTCGCCGACGTTGTAGAAGACGGACGGTCCGACGCCCCAGTAATCGACGTGCCCGGCCAGCATCACGTTGCCGATTTCGCCGAGGGCGGCAGACTGCCGGTACCAGGAGACGACCCACGGACCGGTTGGATCCTCCATCTTGCCGTCGACGATGTCGAGCGCTTCGACCTCGGCGTCGATGCCGGCGGCCTCGACCATGATGGACATCGGAACCGCCGTGCTGACCACCGAATCCGGTGGCTGCTGGCCGACCGGGCCGGGCCGCAGGGCGCCCGTCGTCGGCATCTCGCCCGGCTGGTTGCTCTGGATCGCTGGCGTCGATTCGGGCGTGCTCTCCTGCGCCGTCGCGGGTCGCGCCCCATTCGCGGCAAGGGCGAGGGTGAAGGCTCCGCCGAACAGGGTCATGGTCCGGCGCCGGCTCATGCAGGCGACGGGCCGAGAATGATCGAGATGTCCGGGAGCGGTGGTGTCGTCACGCGTCATGGATGGTGGCTCCTGGTCACGGCCAGCTGGAAACGTGGGTCGTCGTGCGCAGATTCTACCGCAGGCGCCTGGGCACAACGACGACCCCTGTACCATACAAGACGTGCGGCGCATGGAATTGGTGTTGGAGGTGGGGACCGATGAAGGGGACGCAGGTTCGAATCGACCGGCGCGAGCTCGACGCCATCCTGCGCCACGCGTTCGGCGAGCGGCGGCACGGAGTCAGGGCTACCCGGCTGGAGGTTGGAAGCGGGCAAATCAACGATACCAGGCTCCTGGAGTGGCCCGATGGCGCCAGACGCTTCCTCCGCGTGGCGCCGTCGGATGCGACGGCGGATGCGGGTCCTTCGTGGTTTACCGCCCATGGCCTGAGACGGGAAGCGGCGGTGGTCGCCGCCGCCCGTGACCTCGCCGACTTCCTGCCAGCAACGACGACCCACGACTTCGACCGTACGGTGATCGATCGCGACTGGGTGATTCAGGAGGCGATGCCGGGCGTGCCGCTTTCGGAGGCCGACCGGCAGTTCGATCCGGATGTGCGGGAGGATGTCTGGGAGCAGATTGGCGCGTTTACGCGCCGCTTGCATGATGTTCGCGGTCCGCGGTTCGGTCCGCCGACGTGCGGACCGCGTTTCGACCGCTGGTCCGAGCTTCTCGATTGGGACGTTTGCGGGTTGATCGCCGATGCGGAAAAGTTCCGCTACGATCCTACGCCGTTCCAGCGGTTGGCAGAGGTCGTTTCCTCGCACCGCGCCCTGCTCGATGACGTCAGGACGCCGGCGCTCATCCACTCCGACCTCTGCCGACCGCATATCTTCGTCGAGCCGGTGGATGGGCGCTGGCGGTTGGTTGGCACGATCGACCTCGAGTTCGGGCGATTCGCCGATCCCCTCTCGGAACACCTCATCACCGGGTTCGAGTGGGACAACACGCCCCGGGAGATGCGTCCGGCGTTCATGCGGACCTACCTGCCGGGAGAAGAGACCGAGGGGGACCGGCGACGGATCACGATCTACGTCGCGCTGTCGCTGGCCTGGTTCGTGCCGCTGCTCGCCATGCAGCACGAACCGGTCGATGACCTGATGAAAAATCTGGAGCGGGCGGTGCGGGAGATCGAGCGGCTGGACGCAGAGTAGCCGAGTTCAGCGTCCACCTCGCAGGGCTGCCGAGCTTGTCTCGGCCCATGCATCGCGACCCGATCCTTGCCTGGAGCCGGGGCCGGCACAAGACCGGCCCGTCCGAAACGACATCCGCCGGAAGACGCAAGCCGACCGGTTTTGGACCCCGGGGCCGACACAAGGTCGGCAGCCCTACAGGACCTGACCGTCACCCTACACCGGCGGCTCGCCGCCCTCGTCGTCGCCGAGCAGGCGGGGACGCGGCATGCCGCCCTTGAGGTCGGGCC
>JBGTNF010000161.1:0-1804 GCA_041743205.1 Thermomicrobiales bacterium
GACCCGAATGCGTCCGCCGCGAACACGTCGCTCCCGCCCGACGCGCAGGACCTGACCGGGATCCAGGCGGCGGTGTACCGAGACTACGCGCCGGCGGACACGTTCGTCGGAACATCGACCTTTGACAACGCCACGCCGATGACCGAGGCGGACCTCGCCTCCACCCGGTACAGCTCGATCATTGTCTCGGTCTACCAACTGGAAACGGTGAATAACGCGTCCGTCGCCTACGATCGGCTGGGCCGGGGGTTGTTCGACACGCTCCCGGATCTCAACGCGGGTGAAGGCGATGAACGACTCGTGAGCGAGGATCTCACCGGCATCGGGGATGGGGCAACGCGCTCGCACCTCACGATCACCTCCACCGATCAGGGGTCGATCCGGCAGAGGACCTTCCACTACCTCACGATGCAGCGCGGTGAGTTCGTCTTCGTGATCGCCGCCGTGAGCAGCCTTGGGCCAGTCGAGACCTTGCCCGCCCCGAGCGACGGGCCGGACCCGATGCTCGATCTGGCCGCCCAGATCGTCAGCGAAGGCGAGGCGTCCCTGGATGAGCCGGCATTCGCCGAGAACGGAACGTCGACCGGTGGAGTGTGGGGATTCATGCCCGCCGAAAGCGATCCGCTCCTGATGGGCCTGGAGCCCTGGATGGATCAGGTGCTCTATCCGATAGAAGAGCCGTAGCCTGACGGGCCAGTGTTGGGTAGGGCTGCGTATCCAGCGGGGCCACCTTGTGTCCGCCCGCGCGAACCCCTACCCAGCGCCGTCCTGATTGAGCCTCCCCGGCGCCTCTCCCCAGGCCAGCTCTGGTTCCGATTCGATCGGCACCCCAGCGGGAATGCTCGTGCGGTCGAAGAGCGCGGGATCGATGGGTACGTCGAACTCGACCTTGGTGAACCAGTAGCGCTCATAGGGCTTGCCATCGACCAGCGCCCGCCATTCCAGAATGACGCCCTGCTCACGGTGGATCACGAACTCGGCCGCCTCGGCCATGTCGAAAATGTTCGGATTGAAGTGGTGTCCGCACATGCGCCAATTGCTGAACGGCACCACCCGTTTCATCCGCACTTCCCAGGCCGGCATTCCAAAGTAGTCAATGGTTCGTGGGTCCCCGGTCGGCTTCCACCCGTGACGGAAAAATCGGGGCTGGAGCAGGGCGTTGGGCGGGTTCATAGGGATGCCGTAAAAGAAACCGCTGAATGGGTTACGGTCCGGGTGTCGATTTGGCTGGGTATGAGCTTCAACGACTCGATCGCCTTCGAGGAGGCATTGCAGGTGCTCCACCGGATTCACGATCTCCAGGAGGTCGCGGTGGCCATGATCGGTCGTGTGCCATCGTTCGACCTGGCGGGCCAGGTTCGGCATGGCGACGGCAACCTCCAGCAATTGATGCCAAACAGTTAATGTCTCGCGGTTGGCATCGAGGATCTGCCGTGCTGTCATGCCGACGCTGGCCGGGTCGACACCGTTGTGCGACGCGGACGCCTCTTCATGCCGCGCCAAGGCTTCCACATACCGGACGTTGTCGATCCACCCAAAGCCTTGTGCCCGGGCCGTCGCGAATGTTGGTTCTATTTCGTAGCTGGGCATGCGAGGCTCTCCGTTCCGTTGCCTGTAGTGGGGCCGAGGCAAGCTCGGCAGCCCTACCGGCGGGGTTATGGCGAAGAGATTTCTCGACTACGCTCGAAATGACGTGATTGGCGGGCGGGCCGCGATCAGATGGAAGACTCCGAAGAAACGGGTCGTTTCGTGCTCGATCCGGAAGCCGAGGTCGCGCGCCAGGCGATCGGTCGGGCGGTCGAGG
>JBGTNF010000162.1:0-9452 GCA_041743205.1 Thermomicrobiales bacterium
GCCTCCGCGGCGGAAATGGTGGCAACGGTGGTCGCCAGTGGCCCGATCCCGGAACTGGCCAGAAATCGCTGTGGGACCGCCTGCGCGGCAGATAGATCCAGCGGACCAAAACATCGCTCACACGAAGCGCCCGGCGGATGAGTCCGCCGGGCGCTTTTGCATGAATGTCAAAATGGTTGCGATTCCGGATCTCTGTACGGCTGCGGAGCTTGTCTCCGCCCGCGTGGCCTTGGGCAAGCGTTCCCACGGGCGGAGACAAGCTCCGCAGCCGTACGAAAAGTGGGTTCCCGTTACTCTGGAGCCTGCTTAGGCAATCTTGCGGCGGTAGGTGGCCATGGCCAGGATGTAGGCGACGATGAGGATGCCGGCACACCAGGCGAGGGCGATCCAGATGTCGGCGCCGACCGGCTGCTGGGCGAACAGGTCGCGGATCGCGTTGATGATGGAGGTTACTGGCTGGTGCTCGGCGAAGGCGCGCACCGGGCCGGGCATGGTGTCGGTCGGCACGAACGCCGAGCTGACGAACGGCAGGAAGATCAGCGGGTAGGAGAACCCGCTCGCGCCGTCGGCGGAGTTGGCAGTGAGACCGGGGATGACGGCGAGCCACGTCAACGCCAGGGTGAACAGGAGCAGGATGCCGGCGATCGCGAGCCACGCCATTACGCCCGCTCCGGAGCGGAAACCCATGAGCAGGGCGACAAGCACGACGACCACGATCGAGATCAGGTTGCCGACCAGCGAGGTCAACACGTGCGCCCAGAGCACGGACGGCCGGGCGATCGGCATCGACAGGAATCGCTCGAAGATGCCGCTCTTCATGTCCAGGAAGAGCCGGAAGGCGGTGTAGGAGATGCCCGAGGCGATCGTGATCAGCAGGATGCCGGGCAGCAGGTAGTTCACGTACGAATCCGACCCGGTGTCGATCGCGCCGCCGAAGACGTAGACGAACAGCAGCAGGAAGGCGATGGGCATGATCGTGGTCGTGATGATGGTGTCCGGGCTGCGCAGGATGTGACGCAGGGATCGCCCCTGCAGGGCGGCGGTGTTGCTGAAGACATGCGAGGTCATCGTTGTTCCTTACGTGTTGGCGCCAACGCGCTGGGCAGCGCCAGCGTCGCCAGCCTTGTCGTTGTTGCCCACGATGGTGAGGAAGACATCCTCGAGGGTCGCCTGCTTCTCGACGTATTCAACCTTGGCGGGCGGGATCAGCTGCTTCAGTTCGGCCAGGGTTCCGTTGACGATGATCCGCCCCTCATGGAGGATCGCGATCCGGTTGGCGAGGTGTTCCGCCTCGTCCAGGTACTGCGTCGTGAGCAGCACCGTCGTGCCCTGCGCGGCCAGGTCCCTGATCACCTGCCACACCTCGATCCGCGCCTGGGGGTCGAGCCCGGTCGTCGGCTCGTCGAGGAAGATCACCTGCGGATTCCCGATCAGGCTCATCGCGATGTCGAGGCGGCGGCGCATGCCGCCCGAGTAGGTCGACACCTTCCGCCCGCCCGCGTCGGTCAGCGAGAAGCGCTCCAGCAGCTCGTCCGCGATTGCGCCCGGGTCCGCGAGGCGCCGTAACCGGGCGACCAGCACGAGGTTCTCCCGCCCGCTGAGGATGTCGTCGACGGCCGCGAACTGGCCGGTGAGGCTGATCGACTCCCGCACGTCCGCAGCTTGTGTGGCGATGTCGAAGTTGTTGACGCTCGCTGTCCCCGCATCGGCCTTGAGCAGCGTGGCCAAGATCTTCACGACGGTGGTCTTGCCGGCGCCGTTCGAGCCGAGCAGGGCGAAGATGCTGCCCCGCGCCACGTCGAAGTTCACGCCGCGCAGCACCTCCAGCTTCTTGTACGACTTCTCCAGGCCCTGCACATGGATCGCGGGCCGTTGGGCTTCACTGGTTGTCATCTGGATGTCCGTTCTCCCGTTGGTTGCGGTTGGTTGCCCGCGACCCCAGCGATGGCGTCGGTCAGCCGCTCCCGCTCCTTGTTGATCCACTGACCCTTGGCGTAGTTCTGGAGGAACGTCTCGACGAACTCCACCGGGTCCTCCCCGACGATCTCGCGGATCAGCGTCCCGTCCGCCGCAGCCCGCTCGAAGAGATAGGCCAGGTCCTCGAACATCGCCGCCGCGCTGTCGCCGTCCGCCGCCCCGAAGTACATCAGGTATCGCTCCAACGCCTCGACCGCCGTGCGATAGTCCGGCGGCAACTGTTTCACGCGCGCCTTGTACTCCCGCCACCGCCGCTTCTCGCCGATTACCTTCGCGGTGAACCGTGAAATGGACATGGTCATCTGCCTCCTTCGTGGAGTTGTGCGAGCCGTTCCGCGAGGAAGTTCCAGGTCTTCCAGAACTCCTGAAGATACTCCTGTCCCTGGGCGTTGAGTGAATACACCTTGCGCGGCGGCCCCTTTTCGGACGGGACCTTCTCCACGTCGACGAAGCCCTTCTGCTCGATCCTGATGAGCAGCGCGTAGACGGTGCCTTCGACGATGTCGGCGAAACCCTGCTCCCGCAACCGGGCCGTGATCTCGTAGCCGTACGCGGGCTGGATGGAGAGGATCGCGAGGACGATGCCCTCCAGTGTGCCCTTCAGCATCTCCGTCATCTGCTTGCCTATGGAACGCCTCCCTTCTGTACCTAGCAACGCTGACTACTGGTACATAGTAACACAGAATACCGAGGGCGCAAGCTCTGCCTGGCCGGCGCGCGAACGGCGCTCGCTGGCTCGAATCCGGTCGATTGGTGCGTTGGGTCGGGTCAGATGTCGAGGTCTTCGATCACCGGGGCATTGGCCGCCACGAGGACGGACTGGTGGAACGGCTCGGGAACCTTGCCGTGCAGGTCTTCGATCGTGTCGACGACCTCGAAGGTGGCTTCGGCGGGCATGCTCGCCCAGGTGTCGTTGGTCAGGCCCAGCGCCGCCCCGAGCCCACGGAGCCGGCTCTCCCCTTCCTTCTCGGAGGTCCGCCGCCACGATTCCGAGCGCTCGGTGTAGAGCACGACCTTGCCCTTCGGCGTGCGGTAGACCTGGAACCGCTCTTCGCCTTGGGTGAGGTAGTGCTGGTAACGGCCCAGCAGTAGCCCGGAAAACCGGAGCCGGCGGCGTTGCGTGCCAATCCCAACCCACACGGTCACATCGTCGAAGCCGGCCTCCTTGCCTTCCTCGATCTCGATGTAGCGCCGGATCGCGGTCGCGATCGCCGACGACAGATTGCCGCCGGCGATCTCCTGCGCCCGGGCGTACAGCGCCAGGTCATCGTCCGACACGTAGATGGTCTTGTTCGGCACCGGCCGTCCCTCTGGTCTTGCAAGACATACGTATACGTCTACGTACAACGACAGGATAGCATGCGTTTGGATGGTGTCAACCCGGGGGACAAGTGAACGGAGCAGCTACCGGTTTTTGCCCGGATGCGACAGTCGTGATTTCTGTACGGTTGCGGAGCTTGCTCCGCCCGTGCTCGGCGACCGCCTTCAGCCGCTTCTCCGGTTCTTGACGAGTCTGGCCTTGGCCATGACGGGCGGAGCAAGCTCCGCAACCGTACGGAGATCCGGGTTTGCAACCAACCTGCAATTTGCTCTATGAGGGTGTCTGGAAAGCCCTCAACGGGCCAATCGGACGGTCATGAGGCGACTCATCGCGAGATGGATCCACGCTTCTTCGGTCTCGGGCAACACCTCATAGGCCTTGCTCAAGCGCCGGTGCCGACCGAGCCAGGCAAACGTCCGCTCGACCACCCAGCGCCGAGGCAGGACCTGAAAGCCAGTGGGGCGTGGCGGCGGGTCCTCGTCCTCGGGCAGGCGCACCCAGCCCCGCGGTTTGCGGACGACCTCGACGGACCAGCCCAGGGTGTCCGTGATCCAGGTCGCGCACGGTCCCTGATACCCGGCGTCGACCCACACCTTGGCCAGGCGGGGAAAGCGCTCCCCGACCTCGGCGAGCAGCAGCTTGGCCCCGTCCCGATCCTGGACATTCGCCGCATGCACCTTCACGGCGAGCAGCAGCCCCGTCGTGTCCGTCAGGATGTGGCGCTTGCGGCCGTTGACCTTTTTGCCGCCGTCATAACCCCGGACCCCCCTTTTTCGGTGGTCTTGACCGATTGGCTGTCGAGGATTGCCCCGCTCGGCTCGGGATCGCGGCCCACATGCACCCGCACCCGTTTGCGCAAGGCGGTCTGGAGCTGCTCCCAGGTGCCATCGAGCCGCCACAGCCGGAAGTAGTCATAGACCGTTTGCCAGGGCGGGAACTCGTGCGGCAACAGCCGCCAGGCGATCCCGCCACGCAGCACGTAGAGCATGGCGTTGACGATCTCCCGCCGCGGATGCTTGGCCGGTCGGCCACCGGGCTTGGGGGCCGGCACGTATGGTTCGAGAATCGCCCATTGGGCATCGGTGAGGTCGGTGGGGTAAGCCCGGCGGGCCATGGCGCACCTCCGAAACAGGGGCTAAACTAACGAATATCCTCCCAGTCTACCCCCTTTCCAGACACCCTCTATGAGTGAATGGCCCAGCATCGACCGCAATGGGACGGTTGGCGGTCGATGGAGGTACCGCCCCTACGACTGTCGCTCATGGGCCGGCGATTGCCGTCCGGTGGGTCAGGCGGAGAGCTTGCGCCGCTGATACAGCACCGCGCCCGCCGCCACGGCCAGCACCACCAATGACCCGACGCCCACCCAAAGGCCGGTATCGCCGTCGTCGTCGGATGCCGGAACCGGCTGCGGGGTTTCGGTCGCGGGTTCCCCTGGCGTCTCGGCGGGGGTGGTGGCGGTTGGTAATGGCGTCGGCTCACTGGTCGCCGCCGATTCTTCGGTGGGCGTGTCCGTGGGTTGAATGGTTGGTTCGGCGGTCGCTGTCGGGATGACGGTGGCCGTGGGTTCCGCCGTCGCGTTTGCCGTGGCTGTTGGCACAACCGTCTCCGTCAGTTCGGTGGTGGCGGTTGGTTCGGTGGTGGCGGTTGGCTCCTCCGTCGGGACATTCGTCGGCTGAATTATGGGTTCTGGTGTGGGTTCGACAGTCGGCGTCGGTTCCTGGGTCGGCGGCTCGGTTGGTTCCGGGGTGGCGGTCGGTTCTTCGGTTGGCGTCTCGGTCGGGACATCGGTCGGTTCCGGTGTGCTGGTAGGTTCCTCGGTCGGTTCTTCCGTCGGCGTCGCCGCCTCCGTGGGCATCGCCGTCGCCAGGGCGACCGTCGCTTCGATCGTGCCGGCTGTCCCGTCGCAGGTTCCGTCCGGCGTGGCCACGACCACCGGCAGCCGGCCCGGCGCCGGAGTGCCGGTGACCGTCTCGACCGTGCTGCAGGTCGCCGCCTGGAACAGGATCGTGTCCCGGTCCAGCTCATCGTCGATCGTGCCCGCGATCGTCACGTTCGCGACAACCTCGCCAGCCGGCTCGTCGTCGACCTCGCCCACGAAGGTGACCGTGGCGCCGTCCGCGCCAGCGGCTTCGACCTCCGCCTCACACGAGAGGCCATCGGTGTCCTCACAATCGGCGCGCTCGATCGCGACATCGTCGATCGGCCCCACCGTCACCGACCAGGCCAGCGCGCCATCGCCGTCCGCTGGCGCTGCGTCGGCTGGATCGATCGTGATCACGCCGGCGATCTCGAACGCGGAACCTGGTCCCAGCTCGGCCGGCGCCACCGTCCACGTCACGCTGATCGCGTCCTCTTGGGATTGGGCTCCGGCTGGCAACCCCCAAAACGCGATCAGCGCGCCGAGCGCGAGCCAGCCAGCCGCGGCGATCCGTCGGCAGCGCCGCATCGGCGATCGGGAAACGTCATGAGCAGAAACAGCGGTCACGGGCGAATGTCCTTTGTCGATCGATCATGGCCTGAGGGGTCGAATCGCGTCCCGGTTCGATGGTCGCGCCTCCGGTCCGCCTACCTGCGCAGTATCCGTTGACATGGTCCCGCGATGCGAGTGCCGGAATGACCCGGGGTGTCCGGTCATCGCCTTCGCGGCTACACTGAACGGACGCTTGCGCTGGCGGAGCGTGGGTTCGGCAAGCCGGCAACGCCCCTTTCGGAGGACGCATGACAGACGATTCGACCGATCGGGAAGGGACGGCGCCTGCCGGTTCCGGCCGGTCGCCCGACGCCCTGGACGCGGTTCGCGCCACCCTTGCGAAACGCGATTCCAAGGGCCGCCCGCTCGCCGTCTACGGCATCCTTGGGATCGGCGTCGTCACCCTGCTCGCCCTGATGCTGGTGATCTACTTCTGGTCGGCCGATCGCGACCAGCCGGAACAGCCGATCTGCACCTCGATCTCCCCCGACCGCGCCGAAGCGGCGATCCGCGACGGCGAAGTGGAATTGCTCGTGCTGGGCTACGACGCCGGGGTGGAAGCCCCGACCGAACGCGATTGGGGCCCCGTGCTCGCCCGCCTCGATTATGTCGACGGCCAGTGCGCCACCCTGCCCCAGGGCATCGCCAACCAGGCCGACATCCTCTCGATCCTCGGCGCCATCGCTTTTTATAACCAGACCACCGAAAGCGCCCAGGTCGAGATCACCTACAACGCGATGACCGGGCTCGAACGGGTGCTGTTCACCACCCCCACTCCGGTCCCGTCGCCAACCCCGGCGCCCACTGACGCGCCGCCCGTCTCGCCCGAATCGACCCCGGTTGCGCCGCCAACGACGGCTCCAACCGAACCGTCGGCCACGCCTCAGGCCTCACCGGCGGCCGTCTCTACCGCGCCTCCCACGCGCACGCCAGCGCCCACGACAGCCTCCACTTCCAGCCCGCCGGCAACGCCGTAAACCCGGCCGTCATCGCCAGAAGATGTCGAGCGCCCACCACGTCATGTCGAGTGCAGTCGAGACATCTCTTGTTCGTCGCTGGGTTCGCTGCGGCGAAGAGACCCCTCGACTTCGCTCGGGGTGACGTTGAAGGCTGGGTTCGGTGCGGCCCATTCGACTTCGCTGCGCTACGATCAGGGTAAACTCCGAGACCCCGCCCCGTTCGACGCGCTGCCGGATCGGCTGCGCTTGGGGTGACGTGTCTGGCGGAATGCACACGGAATGCCCGACGTTCGTCTGATCGGCGCCGCTACCGCGTCGTCGCGTCCCAGCGGAAGAAGCGGACGGCAAACGCCATGCACACCGCGAACACCGCCAACAGCGCCAGCAGGTCGACCCAGATGTCGCCCAAGCCCCGGCCGTACATCATCGGTTGGCGCAGGGCGTCGACCAGGTACCGCAGGGGCAGCACCCGCAGCACCGGCTCCAGCCAGTCCGGCATCGACGTCACGGGGAAGAACACGCCGGAGAGGAAGAGCATCGGGAACGTCACCAGGTTGGCGTAACTCGCCGCCGCTTCCGTGTTCTGCGCGAACGACGAGATCGCGTAGCCGATCGCCAGGAAGGTCAGGCTCCCGATCACGATCACCAGCAGCCAGACGAGCCAGTCGCCGCGCAGGCGGACGCCCCAGACCGCCGACGCCAGCCCGATCAGGATCGTGCTGGTCATCAGGATCACCAGCATCGAGGCCACGATCCGGGCCAGGATGAACTTCCAGAGCGCGAACGGCGTGACCTTGATCCGGCGCAGGATGCCCTTCTCCCGGAACGACGTGAAGGTCGTCGAGAGCCCGATCACGCCGGAATTCATGATGCTCATCGCCAGGATGCCGGGGATGAAGAAGTCGATGAAGCTCAGGTTGAGCGTGGAGACCGGATTGGCCTGGACCGGGATGCTCCCGACCTCGCCGAGGATGCCGAAGAGCGCGCTTTGCACCGCCGCCTGGGCGATGCTGTCGGTGGCGCCGCCGGCCTCGTTGTAATAGAAGCCGATCGGCGTGTCGGTGGAGACGGTCTCCGGGATCACCAGCACCACCTGGCGGTCGTTGTTGTTCAGCGCGTCGAGCTCATCGTCCTCCGACCCGGTGTGGACGACGAAGCCATCGTTGGCTTCCATCCCATCGACAACTTCCTGTCGCGCCGGGCCGTCCGCCCCGGCCACGCCGATGTCGAAGGTGCTCGTCGCGTCGTTGCCGAACACGGCCCCGAAGATCAGGATGAAGATGGCCGGAAACGCCAGGTTCCAGAAGATGGCCTGCCGGTTGCGCACGGTCATCTTCAGGTTCGCGACGACCATGGCCCAGAACGTTTGCATTACACCCTCATGACACAAGGACCATCGGTCCCGTAGGGGCGGGCCTGTGTGCCCGCCCGCGCGCTATCGACGGTTCCGGCATGGAGGCATGCGCAGTGATGAACATTTGCCCGTCACAGTCGATCACCATCGTCTACGGCATCGGCGGTCGGCCGCTCAGCCTTGTCTGACGTACCCTTGCGACGGGCCGCTCCCAATTCCATCGCCCCTCCAAGGGCAACGCCGGTACCCATCCCGATCGCCAGGTTGTCGAATACCACCCCGAACACAACGCCGAGGGCCAATCCGATTGGCAACAATGTTCCTGGTGGCATGCCTGCTCCTCTTTCGGCCGAATCCGTCAGGCCGCCCGCGAGCGTCGGCCCCGGTCCTTGCGGCCCTTGGGCGGCTCGGCTTCAGCCCCCGTCTCGTCGGCTTCCACATCCTCGTAACTGCGGCCGGTGCGGGCCAGGAAGACATCCTCCAGCGTGGCCCGGGTGCTGTTCAGGTCGTTGAGGATGATGCCCCGGGCGCTGGTGAGCTGAAGCAACCCGACGATCGTGGCCTGGGCGTCGTTGGTCTTCAGCGTCACCTTCAACCCGCCCTCCTGGCGGTCGACCGCGTGCGAGGTCACCCCGGCCAGCCGTTCCAGTTCGGCCCCCTCGATCCCGGCCTGGCCCCCGGCGATGGACGCGCTCACCGTCGCTTCCAGGTCCAGCCCGCGGATCAGCCCGGCCGGGGTGTCGCAGGCGATCACCCGGCCGCCGTCCATGATTGCGATCCGGTCGCAGAGCACTTCGGCTTCTTCCATATAGTGGGTGGTCAGCACCACGGTCGTGCCCGCTGCCCGGACCCCGAGGATGGTGTCCCACAGGTTACGCCGGGCCAGTGGGTCGAGCCCGGTGGTCGGTTCGTCGAGAAAGGTCACGCGCGGCTCGTTGACGAGTGCGAGTGCGATGCTGAGCCGTTGCTGCTGCCCGCCGGAAAGCTCGTCGACCCGGCTCTTCGCCTTGTCCTCCAGGTTGACCAGCTTCAGCAGCGCGGCCGGGCGCTCGTTCGGGTTGGGGACGCCGTAGAAGCTGGCGAAGAGCGCGATCAGCTCGCTGGCCGAGAGGTAGGGAAAGAGCGCCGTGCTTTGCAGCTGCACGCCGATCAGCTTGCGCACCCGGTCGCTCTCCCGCACGGCGTCGATCCCGTCGACCGTGATCGTGCCGGAATCGGGCGTCCGGAGGCCCTCGATCATCTCCAGCGTCGTCGTCTTCCCTGCCCCGTTGGGGCCGAGGATCCCGAAGATTTCGCCTTCCTCCACCGCCAGGTCGACGCCGTTCACGGCCACGTGCCCCTTGTACCGCTTGGTCAGGTTTTTGGCGT
>JBGTNF010000163.1:0-1569 GCA_041743205.1 Thermomicrobiales bacterium
GACACGCCGATGATCTTCCGGCGCGGCGAACTCTATGCCTTCGCCGCCCTCGAGGCCAGCCTGGCGATGGTGCTGACCGGATTCGCCGTCGGCCTGGGGCTGCGCTTCGGGTCGCGCCGCTTCGGCTGGACCGCGTGGACGCCGTGGTGACGAGGTGGCGACGTGATTGGGTAAGCGTGTGAGCGCTGACATTTCACTGATGGGTTGGTGCCCACTTGACTTTCGTAGGGCTGCGGAGCTTGTCTCCGCCCGTGCTCGGCAAAATTGACGTACCGATATTCGCAATGGTATCCGCCATCGTTTCGGCGAAGGGTGATTGGTTCTCGCCTGGAACGGGCGGACACAAGGTCCGCAGCCCTACAAGAATCGAGACGCCTTCTTGGTCCCTGAATGTCGGCTACGGCAACGGTTGGGCCAGCGGCTCGATCTCGGCCAGTTCGGCATCGGACAGGGCGGGGAACGACAGGGCGGCCACGTTCTGCTCCAGCTGCGCCGGGCTGGACGCGCCGATCAGTGCCGAGGTGATCTGCGGCTGGCGCAGGATCCACGTCAACGCCAGCTGGGCCAGCGTCTGGCCACGTCCCTTCGCGATTTCGTCAAGCGCCCGGGCGCGTTCGAGATAGGCCTCGGAAATGCGATCCGCGGACAGCGAGCCGCCCGTCGCAGCCCGGGAATCGGTTGGTACCTCGCCTGACAGGTAGCGATCGGTCAGCAGGCCCTGGGCCAGCGGCACGAAGACGATCGCGCCGACGCCCTCCTTGTCCAGCACCGGGAACAGCCCTTGCTCGATCGTGCGGTTGAACATGTTGTAACTTGGCTGGTGGATCAGCAGGTGAATGTTGTGCGCCTTCAGGGCGTCGGCCATCGCCTGGGTCTGTTGCGGATTGTAGTTGGAGACGGCGGCGTAGAGCGCCCTGCCGCTCGTCACCGCCGAAGCCAGTGCGCCGGCGGTTTCCTCGATCGGCGTTTCGGGATCCGGCCGGTGATGATAGAAGATGTCGACGTAGTCCAGGCCCATCCGCCGCAGGCTCGCGTCGAGCGAGGCGAGCAGGTATTTGCGCGACCCGTGATCGCCGTAGGGTCCCGGCCACATGTCGTAGCCGGCCTTGGTCGAAATGATCAGCTCGTCGCGGAAGGGCCGGAAGTCGTCGGCGAAAATTCGGCCAAAGTTGCTTTCCGCCGACCCGTAGGGCGGCCCGTAATTGTTGGCGAGGTCGAAGTGGGTGACACCCAAGTTGAACGCCTTGCGCAGGGTTGCCCGTTGCGATTCGGGGGAACGGCCATCGCCGAAGTTTTGCCAGAGCCCGAGCGAGATTTCGGGGAGCAGAAGCCCGCTGCGGCCGGTGCGCCGGTACTTCATGGCATCGTAGCGCTGGGCGTCAGGTGCATAAGTCATGGGGTCGGTTTCCTGTCCTGATACGAATAGCCATGCAACCGGCTGAGCGTAGCACAGGCGGTTGCCCGGTCGAGCAGTGTCGTACGGATGGGGCTGCGCCACAGGTCTTGCTCCCTCGCGCAATAGGAGGCCTTCTGTACGGTTGCGGAGCTTGTCTCCGCCCGTGCTCGGTC
>JBGTNF010000164.1:0-2419 GCA_041743205.1 Thermomicrobiales bacterium
CGGCGACGATGACGCGCCAGTTGCGGTCGCGACCGCCGGTTCCGACGATGCCCTGAGCCGGGCCCGGCAGCGCCGCCGCAACGCCGGCTACGCTCGCCCTTCGGCCTGACCCACGTATGTCGATCGCTCCGGCGCCGCTCCCCATTTCTTCGGAACTTCTGGCGACTGGGGAAACCTTGCCGCGTGAGTCAATTGCCGGCAGCGAGGCGCTGGGCGGCCGCTTCGGGTTCGACCTGTTCTCCGAGGACCCGCACACGTTGGCCCGGCGCGGCCGGATCCGGACCACGCGCGGCGCGATCGAAACGCCGGTCTTCATGCCGGTCGGCACCCAGGCCACGGTCAAGACCCTTGACCCACTCGAAGTCGAAGCGACCGGCGCCCAGATCGTGCTCGCCAACACGTATCACCTGATGCTGCGACCGGGCGTCGAGATCGTCCGCGAAGCGGGCGGCCTGCACGAGTTCATGGGCTGGCGGCGGCCGATCCTGACCGACAGCGGGGGGTTCCAGGTCTTCAGCCTGGCCGCCAGCAACAAGGTCACCGAGACGGGCGTGACGTTCGCCTCGCACATCGACGGCTCCCGCTGGACGATGACCCCCGAATCGGTCGTCGAGCTCCAGCTCGGCTACGGGTCCGACATCATGATGCAACTCGATCACGTGCTCGGGCTGCCGGCCGATACGGCGGCGATCCGCGACGCGACCGAGCGCAGCGCGCGCTGGCTCGATCGTGCGGTCACCGCCTTCGATGACCAGGGTGGGGCCAAGAGCCGGTCCGTCCTGTTTGGGATCCAGCAGGGCGGCATGGACCGGGAGCTTCGCGCCTGGAGCGCCGCACAGGTGGCCGGCGCCGATGTCGCCGGGTGCGCCGTCGGTGGCCTGAGCGTCGGCGAACCGAAACCGGTGATGGCCGAGATGCTCGAACTCTCGACGCCCCTCCTGCCGCGCCACAAGCCGCGCTACCTGATGGGCGTCGGCTCGCCGGAGGACCTCTGGCACGGTGTCGCCCGGGGGATCGACATGTTCGATTGCGTGCTCCCCACCCGTACCGCCCGCAACGGCGGGCTGTACACGCCGGATGGCCGGATCACGATCACCAACGCCGCGTTCAAGCACCGGCACCAACCGGTGGACGAGACCTGCGATTGCCCGGCCTGCACGCGCTTCACTGCCGCCTACCTCCATCATCTCTTCCGGGCGGGCGAGGTTTTTGGGCTCCGTCTCGCGTCCGTTCACAACCTGCGTTTCTTGGCCCGCCAGATCGAGGAGATCCGCGCCGCCCTCGAAACCGGGACATTCGCCTCGGCAATGCGCAACTTCGACCTGCGCTATCAGCCGGTCGCATCCCGTGGCCGGGCCGGCGACCCCGGCGCAATCCGCGCCCAGTCGGGAGTGTCCTGATGGCGCCAAACCCGCCGCGACGACGACCGCCCTGGATCGAGCCGGAACTGGAAACGCGCGAGGGCGACGGCTGGTACCGGCCGCAATTCGACCACGCGCGCGAGGGCGCCGTGGCGATCGGCGTCGACATCATCGAGATCGCCCGCATCCAGCGGACGTACGACGATTTCGGCGAGCGGTTTCTCAACCGCGTCTACACCGAACGGGAACGCGAGCGCTACCGCGGCCGCGTCAACGAGCTGGCCGCCCGCTTCGCCGCCAAGGAGGCGACCTCGAAGGCGCTCGGTACCGGCATCGTCGGCATCCGCTGGCGGGAGATGGAAGTGTTGCCGAACCGCCGGGGCAAACCGGTCCTGATCCTGCACGGGCAGGCGGCGGAACGCGCTCGGCTGCTGGGCCTGACCGATTTCAGCGTCTCGCTGACGCACTCGCGGACCGACGCGATGGCCTTCGTTGTCGCCGTCAACCGGTCTGCCGGTTCCGCCGAAGCCGCGCTTGCCCTCGGCGAATCGCTGGACCGAGCCGATGGCTCGTAGGGCTGCCGAGCTTGTCTCGGCCCCACTTGGCATTCAACATGGTTCGCTGTGCTGCTCTCGCAAGCTCGGGAGGCCAGTATGAGGACGACTTCTGCGCTCTCTGGCGATGGCCGGTGCAAGACCGGCCAGTACGAGGCAAACCAACCTGGCTGGCTCGTACGGGAGGGTCTTGTGCCCTCCCTCGTGGGTGGCCACGACGAGGACGACTCCTGCGCTCTCTGACGGTGGCCGGCACAAGACCGGCCAGTACGATTGACGCGTTTCCAGACGTAGATCACATGAGGCATTTCTCCTATGGTGACTCCGCAACATCGGACAATCGACGAATCCTTCGCCCGCGACCTGTTGCCGACGCGTGACGATGCCGCCCACAAGTGGGAAGTCGGCGGTGTGGTCGTCGTCGCCGGGTCGCCGGCGTACCCTGGCGCGGCCCTGCTCGCCAGTCGCGCGGCTGGCCGCTCCGGCGCTGGCATCGTGCAGCTT
>JBGTNF010000165.1:0-7699 GCA_041743205.1 Thermomicrobiales bacterium
GGTGACGACGGCGTTCGCGATGGGCGTGGTCGAGCCGTGGATGAACGGACTCGGCGGGGGTGGGTTCATCGTCGGCTGGCTGGCCGAGGAACAGCGATCGTTCGGGATCGAATACCCCATGATCTCGCCTTCAGGCGCGACGGAAGGGATGTACCCGCTCGCCGGCGGGGCTGACGCCGGGCTCTTCGGCTGGCCGAGGACGGTCGGCAACGCCAACGTCGTTGGCTACCGCGCCATCGCCGTGCCCGGAACGGTCGCGGGGCTGGCGAAAGCCCTGGAACGATACGGCACGCTGTCACTGGCCCAGGCGCTCGAACCGGCGATCGCGCTGGCAGAAGCGGGCATCCCCGTTTCCTGGCACACCACGCTGATGGTCGCCCGGGATCTCGTCAACCTCCGCGCCTTTCCCGCCACCGCCCAGGTCTACCTCGACGCCAATGGCTGCCCGCCAGTGACCCTGGAACAGGGCGCGCCAACGATCATCCGCAACCCGCACCTGGCGCGGACGCTGCGGACTATCGCCGATGGCGGCGCCCGCGAGTTTTACGAAGGGGAAATCGCCAGCACGATCGTGCGCCACCTGGCAGAGGAAGGGATGCCTGTTTCGGCTGACGACTTCGTACGCTACGAGGCAATCGAAGCCCTCACGACGGACGTGCATTTCAATGGGCACACGGTCCATACGATCGGCAAGGGCACGGGCGGGACGTCGCTGGCCGAGAGCCTCGGCATCCTGGACCGTCTCGACATCGCGGCGAGCGGCCATAACACGCCGGAGACCCTCCATAAACTTGCCCACGCGTTCCGCCAGTCGTTCGCCGACCGGTTCACCTACCTCGCCGACCCCGACCATGTCGACGTTCCGCTGGACGCCTTGACCAGCGACGCCTACCTGCAGGCCAAGGCGGAGCGTTTCGACCCGGACCAGGTGGCCGCCACGCTGGCCGGAACCCGCGACGAACTGGGGGTGACGCACGCGTTTGACGCGTCGGTGGCGGACTACATGCGGGACGGCAGCACCACGCACCTGGGTGTGATCGACGGATGGGGGAACGCCGTGTCCCTGACGCAAACGCTGCTGAGCGGCTGGGGCAGCCGCGTCACCGTGCCGGATACGGGCGTGCTCATGAACAACGGGATGATGTGGTTCGATCCGGAGCCGGGGCGGCCGAATTCGGTGGGTCCCGGCAAGCGGCCACTTACCAACATGGCCCCGGCGCTGATTACACGGGACCGCCGGATCCGGGCCACCATCGGGTCCAGCGGCGGGCGCAAGATCATGAACTGCAACGCCCAAATCGTGGCCAACATTGCCGCCTTCGACCTGCCGATGGGCGAGGCGCTGGCCGCGCCCCGGATCGACGCCTCCCAACGCGCGCTGGCTGTCAGCTCACGGATCGAGCCCGCCACGCGGCAGCGGTTGTTGGAACTCGGCCACCCGGTCGAGGTGATCGACGAAACGTTGCTGACGTCCGGCTTCGCCTCCCCGGCCGCGATCTGCCGCGATGACGACGGCGAATTGGAGGCGGCGGCCGACGCCTGGTACTACCCATCGACGGCGATCGCGCTGCCGTAGTCGAACAACGCGCAGCCGCGCTGGCCGCCGGTCCATTGTCATTCCGAGGAACGAGGAATCTTCGACCAGGCAGCGGGCGAGCCCGAAGATTCCTCCTTCGTTGGAATGACAATCGGGTGTGGGCGAGGTTTGGATGCCACACAGCCTGATTGTTGTCACGATCCGGGCCGAGACAAGCTCGGCAACCCTACGATAGTGAACAATAGCGCGCCTGGAGGACACAAATGGATCTCGCCAGTGAACGTTGCGAAGCCTGTCACAAGGATTCGCCCCAGGTTTCGCCGGAAGACGAACAGGCGCTTCTGGACGCCATTCCCGAATGGACCCTGATCGAGGTCAAGGGCGTGAAGCGCCTGCGCCGCGTGATCCGGGTCGAAGGTTGGCGCCCGGCGCTGGCGCTGACGAACCGGATCGCCGTCCTGGCCGACGAAACGGACCATCATCCCCGCCTCGTGACCGAGTGGGGACGCGTCACCGTCGACTGGTGGACGCACGCGATTCGCGGCCTGCACCGCAACGATTTCGTGATGGCCGCAAGAGTCGACGCCGTACTCGACAAGGATTAGGCGTTCTGCACAACGAGTGAAACCGTCACGCGGCACGATCATGCCAAGAAGGTTGTGCCGGGTACGGCGCTATGCCAAAATGGTCGGCGTAACGCCCATCCGATTCGCGCCCTATCGAGCGTGAACGCAATCTTCGACGCTCGGGTCCATGTTTAGGCGACGCCGCGAGACGCACATGGTGCGGGCTCGCTTGCAAACATCCTGGAGGAAACGCATGGCACAGGCTTCGACCACCGACACCAAGGGAACGCGCGATCTCGCGTTGAGCCGCCTGATGGCTACAACTGGCTCGCGGCGGGACATGCTGAAGGCCGCGGCCGCGGCCGGACTGATCCCGGTGCTCACCTCCCGCGAGGTCGCTGCCCGCGCGGCCGCCCAGGACGAGCAGCCGGTGCAGGGCGGCACGTTCGTCACCATCGGGCATCACGACGTCAGCACGCTCAGCCCGGACAACGATGGCGAAACCGTGATCTGGGCGGTCGTCCTCCAGATTCACGATGCGCTCTACATGGTCAACGACCAGTACGAGCTGGAGCCGGTACTGGCCGAATCGTACGAGCCGTCCGCCGACGGCCTGACCTACACCTTCAAACTCCGCGAGGGCGTCACGTTCCACAACGGCGATCCGTTCACCTCGGCCGACGTCAAATACACCTACGACTGGATCAAGGACACGGCGAACGCCTCGACCCGCGGCGCCACCATGGATCTCGTGGAATCGGTCGAAACGCCGGACGATCTCACCGTCGTCGTCACCCTCACCGCCGCCGACGCCACATTCATGGTCAACACCGCCACGGTTTACATCTACCCTTCTGCCTACCACGCCGAGGTTGGCGAAGAAGCGTATTCTGGCGCCCCCATCGGCACCGGAGCCTTCAAGCTGGATGGCGGCGGTGAATGGATCCCGGCCCAGCGCACGCTCCTCGTCGCCAACGAGGACTACTTCCGGGGCCCGCCGAACTTCGACCAGTTCCAGATCGACATCGTGCCCGAAGCCAACGGCCGGTGGGCGGCGCTCGACACTGGGTCGGCCGACAACTCGATCTGGTCGCTCAACGCTGAGGACAACACCCAGCTCGAGGAAAGCGGCAACTTCACTGTCTACCAGACGCTCAACAACGCCGTGAACCACTTCGTGCTCAACAACGATCACCCAGCTCTCTCTGACATCAACGTCCGCAAGGCGCTGCTCCACGCCACGGACCGCCAGGCGTTCATCGACGATGTCTACCTGGGCCAGGCCATCCTGGCGACCAGCAACCTCTCGCCCAACGTCGAAGCCTTCTACAACCCGGAAGTGGCGACGTACGACTACGACACCGATGGCGCCGTGGCCCTGCTCGAAGAGGCGGGCTGGGTTGCTGGCGAGGATGGCATTCGGGCGAAGGAAGGCACTCCCCTGGCTTTCACCCTGGCCGTGATCCAGGGCGACACCCAGCGACGGCCCGAGGCCGAGATCGCCCAGCAGTGGTACCAGGGCATCGGCGTCGAGATGGAACTGCTCGAAGTCACCGACGCGGTGGACGGGATGATCGAGGGCAAATACGACGCGGCGCTCTTCAACTGGGTCTACGGCGGCAATTCCGGCGAACCGGACGCCCGCGACACGCTCAAGAGCGACGGGACGAACAACTTCTCCCACTTCGTCAACGAGGAGCTGGATGGCCTGCTCGACGAGGGCGTGCTGGAGCTCGATCCTGCCGCCCGCGTCGTGATCTACAACCGGGTCCAGGAGATCGTGG
Organism: Thermomicrobiales bacterium; assembly: GCA_041743205.1. Classification (GTDB taxonomy): domain Bacteria; phylum Chloroflexota; class Chloroflexia; order Thermomicrobiales; family UBA6265; genus JACCYX01. The sequence continues at coordinate 3,888 of JBGTNF010000165.1, forward strand.
CCGAAAACGTGCCGTTCCTGTACTTCCTGCATCCCCAGGGGTATTCGTTCTGGGCCAGTTCGGTGCAGGGCCTCCCGGAGTCGGTGCTCTCTTCGGACAATCTCTACCAGAACGTCTACAAGCTCTGGAAGTCGGAGTAAGAGCGGCGCGTGTAGGTAAAGGGCAGGGTTTTCCCCTACCGTCATCCTGAGCGATCTGTCCAACGTGTTGTGGCCAGTTTCTAACGCCTTACCCAACCGTCATTCCGAGGTACGAGGAAACCCCCGGCGAAGCCGGTATGTAGTTTGCGAGACCTCAGTACCGCTTCGCGGGGGGTCCCGCGCAAACTCGGGATGACGGTTGAGGAGCGTGTTGGGAACCCGACCCTTCGCGCTGATCAAACTACTAAGCATCAGCGAAGGGTCGGTCCCGATGGATACCCGGCGAAGCCGAAAGGTGGTTCGCTTGACTTCAGTACCGCATCACACGTCCAGCGGGGCCGGGATTTCTCGCAAGCTCGAAATGACAGCATGGTGGCGGCCTCCATCCACTCCTCACCACTCTTAGGGTCCTTATGGGTTCATACATCACCAAGCGATTGCTGCAGGGAGTTTTGGTCCTGTTCCTGGTCAGCCTGCTGACGTTCTTCGTCATGTACTTCATGCCAGGCGATCCGGCCCGGAACATGGTGGGTCAAGGACGGGTCACCGAGGTCCAGCTCGAAGCGATCCGGAACAAGTGGGGGCTCAACGATCCCTGGTACACGCGGTACTGGGAGTGGATCTCCAACGTCGTGACCGGCGATTTCGGCACGTCGATGTCCCGGCCCGGCATGGCGATCTCGGAAATGATCGTCGACGCGGCGAAAATGACGCTGCGGCTCAATGCGCTCTCGTTCGTGATCTCGCTGGCGATCGCGGTGCCGGTCGGCATCTTGGCGGCGGTCAAGCGCTACTCAATTTTCGATTATGTCAGCATGCTGAGCTCGACCCTGGGCATCGCGATCCCGAACTACTGGATCGGGCTCATGGGGATCGTCATCTTTTCCGTCAACCTTGGCTGGCTGCCGCCGTACGGGTCCGATTCCTGGAAGGGGTACATCCTGCCGGTCATCGTGCTCTCGATCGAGGAGATGGCCGCGCTGGCGCGGCTGACGCGCGGCGCCACGATCGAGGTGCTGGGCCAGGACTACGTGACCACGGCCCGCGCCAAAGGGTTGTCGCAACGGATCGTGGTGATCAGGCACGTCGTGCGCAACGCGTTGCTGCCGGTGATCACCCTGCTCGGCTACCGGATGGCGTTCATCCTCAGCGGCACGATCGTGATCGAATCGGTCTTCGCCTGGCCGGGTCTGGGCCGGCTCTTCTACCAGTCGATCACGTCGCAGGATTTACAGGTCGTCCAGGCGATCGTGCTGCTGCTGACCGCACTGGTAGTGGTCATGAACATCCTGACCGACCTGACCTACGCGGTCATCGATCCCCGCGTGCGGGTGCGGTGAGCCGATGAGCACGACCCCCGGGAACCCGACCCAGGCGACCGCGATCGTCACAGCCGGAAGTGACGCCGCCCGGAACCCGACGATGGGCACGACCTCGCTCGACGCGGAGGCGCGCGCCCAGCGGGATCCACGCGCCCAGATCTGGCGCCGGTTCCGGCAGTACAAGCCGGCGGTCTTCGGGCTTGGCTTCATCGTCCTCCTGGTAGTGTTGGCCGTCTTCGCCCCGCTGATTACGCCGTACAACCCGGAGGCGATCGAAACCTCACTCCGCGGCGATGCGCCGTCGGAGGCGCACTGGCTCGGCAACGACGATATCGGCCGGGACATCCTCTCCCGAATCATCTACGGCACGCGGATCGCCCTGGTCGTTGGCCTTGGCGCGACCACCATCGCGGTCACGATCGGTGTCCTGGTCGGGGCCACGGCCGGCTACTTCGGCGGTAAGGTCGATTTCGTACTCTCGCGCCTGATCGACACCCTGATGGCGTTCCCGTTGCTGGCGCTGCTGCTGACGCTCTCGACCGTGTTCGGTCCCAGCCTGCGCAACGTGGTGATCGTCATCGGCTGCACGGTCTGGGCGTCGTACGCCCGCGTGGTGCGGGCGGAGGTGCTCAGCCTGCGGGAACGCGATTTCATCCTCGCCGCGCGCGCGGTGGGCACGACCGACCGGGCGATCATCGTCCGCCACCTGATCCCGAACGCGCTGGGGCCGGTAATCATCCTCGCCAGCCTGGCGGTCGGCGGCATCATCATCCTTGAGTCCGCGCTTTCGTTCCTGGGGCTGGGCGTGCAGCGGCCGACCGCTTCCTGGGGCACGATGCTCTCCGACGGCCGCGACTACCTGCGCAACTACCCGCACATCGCGATCGCCCCCGGCATCGCGATCGCCCTGACGGTGCTGGCCTTCAACCTGGTCGGCGATGGGTTGCGCGATGCGCTCGACCCGCGGCAGAAGACCTAGGATCGGGCGGTATCGCCGCATTGTCGTCCGGCGGTGCTGCTATCGTTACGGCATGAACAGCGCATCTCTGCCTTCCCTTGTCGCACTCCGACTTCGCCCCTTCTTCCTGGCCGGCACGTTCATCCTGGTCGCTCTCAGTCTTGTCCTGACGACGCTTTCGGCCAGCGCCCACGCCGAGTTGAGCCGCTCCGATCCCCCCGCCGATGGACTCGTCGTCACCGCGCCGGACCGGCTGGAGATGTCGTTCACCGAAGAGGTGGTCCGGGACAGCCCGGCCCCATCGGTGACGCTCCTCGATGAGGCAGGGGCGACCACAGGGTCGAATCCCCTGCCGATCGTGGAGGCGGACGATCCTCGCACCCTCCTGGTGGACATCCCGGACCTGGATCGCGGCACGTATACCGTCTCCTGGACGGTGACCTCGGCGACCGATGGGCACACCCTCAGCGGCTCCTATGCCTTTCGCGTTGGCGGCGGGATACCGCCTGGTTTGGCCGCGTCGCCCGACACGCTGCCAGCCGCCTGGGCGGTGGCGACCCGCTGGCTGACGTTCCTCGGCGCGGCAATCGTGGCTGGCGTGCTTCTGTTGGGGGCCACGCTGGTCATCGACGCCGAGAAGCAGCCGCGATGGTCGCTCTGGAAGTCCCGCGCGGTACTAACTGGATCGCTGCTGGCGTTGCTGGCGACCATGGCCGAGCCCCTCGTCCAGTGGCTCCGCGCCGACAACGCGGCGGGCGCCTCGCTTCGTGGCACGCTGGAATCGCTGCCGGAGGCGTGGTGGTGGCGACCCGTGCTGCTGGTCCCGCTCACTGTCCTGGCCCTGATCAACGCGTTCTCGCGACGGGAATCGCTTCCCCGACCAGCCGCGTGGCTCGGGGCGCTGCTGGCGCTCGGCGCCTTGCTCGGTCTGACGTTGACAAGTCACGCCGCGGGCCGGGGGTCCTACCGCACCCTTGCGATCGTCATCGACTTGCTCCATCAGGTGTCGGTAGCGCTTTGGACCGGCGGCCTCTTCGCCCTCGTCATCTGGTCGGTGACGAGAACCGGCGATGGCGAAGCGGGGCTGCGACTCAAGCGCTTTTCCAACACGGCGCTGGTCCTCTTCGGCATCGCCCTGGTCACCGGGCTGGCGAATACCGGCTTCATCTTCCCGTTCATCAACCAGATCCGCGAGGATGGCTGGAGCACGTCCGTCTTCGAGCCGCTGTGGACCTCCAATTACGGGCTGATCCTGCTCCTGAAGCTGCTGGTGCTGGTCGTGCCGCTGGCGCTGGCGGCCTGGCACAGGAACCGCATCGCTCGACTCGGAGCCTCGGCCGCCTCCGCGCTGGCCACTTGGCCGGGCCGGTTCCGCCGGACGCTTGGCGCGGA
>JBGTNF010000166.1:0-3697 GCA_041743205.1 Thermomicrobiales bacterium
CATCGCGCCAGGACACGGGCGTGTGCGGCAACGCTTCGCCGGATTCGACATTGGCGTCGTCGAGCGCTTCGGGAATGTCGATCTGGGCTTCGGGATGGTTCTCGATAATCTCCGCCGTACTCCGGACGTTGGCGCTGGCGGCCTCACGTGATCCCGAAGTGTGCGTGGCGGACATGTGATACTCCCTGGATTGCGATCGACGTAGCGTGCCGGGCGATCCCGGCGGGCACGTCAGTATACCGAAGCTGCCCCGCCCCTAATTTCTCCTGGGTTTTGCCCGATGTCCGATGGCTCTGACACCTTCGACGGCCCCGCTACCCCCGCACCGGCGGGCGACGGGCTCTCGCGGAACCCGAAGATCCGGACCGTGCCGTTCGACGTGGCGGCGGTCGAACTGATCGCGGCGTGCCTTGATGTGACGGCCTCGCTGGCGCCGTTCCGGCTGCCGAGCTCTGCCGTCTGGCAAATCACCGTGCCGGGGAGCGGCGGTCGGCCGCAGGCGATGCTCACGCTCTGGCCGGGCATCCGACGGATCGACGTGATCGCCGGCCCAGCGACGGTCGTTTTCACAGACATCCGCAGCGTGAACCTGGTGCCGGAGGTTGAAGTCCAGTTCCGGCGCCCCAATCGGGAGCTACTGATCGTGGCCCGCGGCGGCAAGGTCATCGTCCGCGCGTAGGGCCACGTTTAATGTCGCAAGACTGCGCGAAGCGCTTAAACGTCATTCCGTAGCGAGCGTCAGCGAGTGGAGGAATCTCTTCGCCGCAGCGAATTCCGGTCGCCCGGCCCGAACGACGAAGAGATTTCTCGACTACGCTCGAAATGACGTGAGGCTACCCGAATTTGGCCCGCGTCAGGTCGACCGAGCGCCAGAAGCGGTCCGTGAACCCGGCCTGTTCGCGACTGGACATGAAGCGCGGCTGGACGAAATCCATGATCTCCACTCCGTGCGTCCGGAAGCCGACGAGGTTCTTGCCCCGGAACGTCAGGTCCAGGAAATACCCCTGACGGGTTTCGACGCTGAACATCTGGTCGTAGACGAAGTTGCCGATCGAATAGAAGATCGGCTTGCCCTTGTAGAATTCCATCCCCATCGTCGCGTGCGGGTGCGACGAAATCATGGCCGTCGCCCCAGCGTCGATGCATTGCCGCGAGACATCGACGACCCATTGCACGGGTGACCACTTGTACTGTTCGCCCATGTGGAAATAGGGAAGGACGATGTCGTGTTCCCCGGCCAGCCGCTCGATATCGGCCGCGCACTGGTCCATCTGGAGCGGGTTGGTGCCGCCTTCGGTCGCGGTGGCAGCGACGTTGACGTCAACGACCGCTGAGTCGACCGGAATATCGATGTTGGCGGTCACGCCATCGACGCCGTAAAAGGCAATCGAAAGACCATTGACCTCGATTGTCCACGGCGCCCGGGCTTCATCGAGACTCTCGCCCACACCAAACGGAGGAATGTCAGCTTCGTTCAGGTAGCGGATTGTATCGCGCATGCCGGGCAGGCCGTATCCCGCGTCGCTGTAAACGGCGTGGTTGTTGGCCATCGTCACCGCATCGATGCCGGCCAACGCCAAGCCTTGAAGCGACTCCGGCCCAGTGACGAAGTCAAGCGTGTACGGGTTATCGATTTCCGGCGGCTCGATGGTTTCCGAGACGAAGCACTCGAAGTTGGCGACCGTCACGTCGAATGTGCTCAGGAAATCCTTGACCTGATACATCGGCATACTGTAGTCGCCGAAGTCCCGTTGCCGGTTGCCGCCGTTGCGCCCGAAGATGATGTCCCCCGCGACGCCGACTTTCACGATCGGCTCGGCCTCGGTGCCCGAAGCCACGAGCGGGTTGAGCCCGTCGATTTCTAGGGTGTTGACGCGTGAATCGATCATCTCGATTCGCACCATGGCCAGGCCACCCGGCGTTTCGTCCAGTTTGGCAACCAGCGCCTCGTAATCGGCCACCGTTTCGGCCGGCGACGATCCTTGGGGCGCCATGTTGTCGATCGCGAAGACCGTGACCGGCAGCGGGATCGGGCAGCCGACCTCGTGCCAGTTGGCGACTTCGCCGAAGAGCAGCCGTCCTGTCTGCGTCGACCCGATCCCACGCATCGGCAGCCGCAGGGAGGTGACGAGGGCGGCGCCCGGCGCCAGCCCCTGGGCCAGCGTGGGAGGCCCCAATCCCGGATCATCGCCTGGCGCGGCGGTCCCGATCGAGGGCGCCAGGCCGAGCGCAGTGGCGCCGGAAGCCACCGTCACGCCCCGCATCAGGTTGCGCCGGTTGGTGCGTTTCTGCTGGAGGGAATCGGTCAGCGCCTGAAGCTGGCGCAGGCCGTCGGTCTGGTCATTCACCGGTGATGATCCTGTCTGGTCAGGGCGAACGTTCTGGTTACCAGTCTAAACGAGCGGTACGGCGGACGGTTTCCGACAATCAGGATTTCCGGGTTACCCAACGGAGGTGGGCTGAGGGTGAATTCGTAGGGGAGGCCCTGTGTGGCCTCCCGCGGCAACGAGGTCACCGACCTTCGGGAAACCCCGTGCGGGCTCCGGCGGCAACGCGTGAGTCGGCCCCAATCGGTGCCCGCTGGTCCGCTCCTACGAAGTGACGCTCGGCGGCGTTACGTCGCCGGGTACTCCTCGAAGTAATCGGCGATGCCCCGGGCGTAGGCATCGACGAGGAGGTGCTGGTTGTCGGTCTGGACGAGCCACGCGGCGTCGAGGTCGTTCGTCAGGAAGGCGCATTCGATCACTGCGCCAGGCATGAGGCTGGGTTCGATACTGCCTTCCTCGAAGGCGGGGCCGGTCATGATGAGGTGCTGGGCGAATCCGTCGTCGTCCGGGACGCTGTCGATCGCCGTGTCCGGCACGGCAGCACGGCCCAGCCCCCCCATTTCGGTATCGCGCATGGCGGTGTCCATCTGGCGGTAGATCAAGGTGGCCAGAAGTTCGTTCTGTTGCCCGAACTCGCGCTCGGCCGTGTACAGCACTTCGTAACCGCGAACGGCGCGTTCATCAATGCCATTGACGTGAAGCGAAACCAGCACGTCGGCCTGGGCCTCGTTACAGAAGTTGATCCGGGCCTGGAATTCGTCGCGAGCGCGGACCTGGTCGAGTGTGGCGCCCTCCGGAATCTCGCGGTTTGCGGACTGCCCGTCCTCGTTGATGTCCTCCAGGAAGGGGTTGACTGAGCCGCCCGACTCTCGCGTCATGACGACGAAGTACCCCAGTTCTTCGAGCCGCGCCCGGAGCATGTACGACATCCCGAGGTTGATCTCGGCTTCCGTTACCGTTGGCAGGCTGAAAGGTCCTCCGTCCACATCCTGATCGCTGCGGTTCCGGCCGGTGTCCCAGCCGCCGTGGCCCGGATCGATGCAGACGATCGCCTGGTCGTCGCCGGCCTGGGGATCTGCCGGCTGGTTGATATCGTCCTGATCGGGATCGTCGCCGGAATCGTTGTCGAGGATCGACGGCAGGGTTGCGCTCGGGGTCGGGACATCGCGCTCACCCTCGCCGCCGAACGGCCCGAATGGCAGGAAGGCAACCAACGCCATCACCGCGAAAAGGCCGATGCCGAAGATGAGCAACCGCCCGTTGCCGGACCGCTTGCCGCCGGATCCGCCGCCGTCGCCGGGAAGATCCGGCAGTCCCGGAGACCCTGGCCCTCCGGCCCCGCCGGCCGCCGCGACACTGTCACGCCAGCG
>JBGTNF010000167.1:0-4551 GCA_041743205.1 Thermomicrobiales bacterium
GCTGACCGTGCCGCTGCTGATCGCCGAGCTGATCTTCTGGCTCCGCAACTCCTGGCACTCGTACGTTTTCCGCACCCTCTTCATCCTGCCGACCGTGGTGCCGGGCCTGGTGTTCACGCTGATGTGGCGGCAGATCTACGATCCGGACACCGGCCTGATCAACGAGCTGCTGGGCGCGGTCGGGCTCGACAACCTGGAAACCGCCTGGCTTGGGAATCCCGAAACTGCCCTGTGGGCGATCATCGGCGTCGGCTTCCCGTGGGTGGACGCCTTCGCGCTGCTGATCCTGCTCGGCGGCCTGCTCAACATCAACGGCGACTTCTTCGACGCCGCCAAGGTCGACGGCGCCACGGTCTGGCAGCGGTTCCGAAACATCGACCTGCCGCTGCTCGTGCCCCAATTCCGGATCCTGCTCTTCTTCGCGATCGCCGGCACCGTCCAGGGGTTCGTCTCGATCTTCATCCTGACCCGGGGCGGCCCCGGGATGACCACCTACATCCCGTCGCTCCAGATGTACATGCGGATCGCAGACGGCGATTTCGGCTACGCCTCGGCGGTCGGCGTGATCCTCTTCCTGTTCATTCTCGTCGCGACCTTCGTGGTGCTCCGGCTCCGCCGCAACGATGGCGTCGAAGACGCCTAGAAAAGGAGGGCCAACCGCATGAGTACGCACGCACGCCTCGATCCCGCCGTCACTACCCCGACGCGCCGGCCGCAACCCCGCTGGCGGAAGCTCGGAGGCCCGCTGGGAACGAGCCTCCACTACGGCGTCCTGATCCTCTTCCTCTTCCTGACCTTCTTCATCTTCGCGCTGATGCTCTCGCTCTCCTTGCGGCGCTCGATTCTGATCTACCTCGAGTTCTGGTCGTGGCCCTGGCCGCTCTACTGGGACAACTACCAGACGGCGATGACCGACCTGATCCCCTCGGCGATCCGCACCCTGGTCGTGACCGGGGTCTCGATCCTGGGCATCCTCGTGATCAGCGCGCTGGCCGCCTACGCATTCGCCCGGATCCGGTTCCCGGGGCGGGAAGTCCTCTTCTACCTCGTGCTCTCGGTGATGATGATTCCAGGGGTGATCCTGCTCACCCCCCACTTCATCCTCGCCAACGACCTGAGCCTGCGCGGCTCGTTGTGGGGACTGGTGGTCTTCTACGTGGCCGGGGGGCTGCCGTTCGGGATCTTCCTGATCACCACCTTCTTCCGTAGCCAGCCCGCCGAAATCTTCGAGGCGGCGCGGATCGACGGGGCCAGCGAGTGGCAATCACTGATCCGGATCGCGCTGCCGCTGGCGTTCCCGATCCTGGTCACGGTCGCAATCATGAATTTCGTCGGCATCTACAGCGATTTCATCTGGCCCAGCCTGATGCTGCCGCAGGACCAGCAGACGATCATGCTCGCGCTGGAGCAGTACAACCCGGTCTCGAACGAATTCTCGACGCGGCCCGACCTCGGCAAGCAAACAGCCGGCTACATCGTGGCCACGCTGCCGCAACTGATCGTCTTCTCGGTCGGCATGAAGTACTTCATCAAGGGGGTGACCTCCGGCGCCGTCAAGGCCTGAAGACGGCACGCGGAAACCTGGCCGCCACTACCAGAGGCGCCCGATCGTTCACCAGGGCGGTCCGGTAGGGGAGGACCTTGTGTCCTCCCGTCGCAGCATCGACCCCTACGACACCACGAAGAGGACCATGCACGATGACTTCCGATGCCCACCGCGCATCATCGGACACGCCCAAACGCTGGCACGACGACGCCTTCTTCGGCATTCACTACGACCTCCACGCCCAGGCGAGCGATACCGAGCTGGGCCGCGAACTCACCGTCGAGCATCTCGTCGAACGGCTCGAACGCGTGATGCCGGACTGGATCCAATGTGATTGCAAGGGCCACGAGGGGTTCACGAGCTGGCCGACGAAGGTGGGTTACACCTCGCCCGGCGTCGTCAACGATGGGCTGCGCATCCACCGCGAAGCGACCCGACGTCTCGGCATCCCGCTGGGGATGCATTACTCCGGGGTCTGGGACACCCAGGCCATTGTCCACCACCCCGAATGGGCGCGGGTCGACGCCGACGGCGTCCCGGACGCCCAGGGCATGCCCTGGGCGATCTCGACCAGCCGCCTCAGCGGGTACACCAGCGAATACATGATTCCCCAGATGCTGGAATTGATCGACGAGTACGACGTCGACGGCTTTTGGGTCGATGGCGAGAACTGGTCGTCGAAACCGGACTGGCGCGAGGCCTGCCAGGTCGAGTTCACGACGCGTACCGGGATTACGGAGATCCCGAAAGCCGCCGCGGACGCGCACTGGCGGGAATGGCTCAATTTCCACCGCGATCTCTTCGTGGAGCACGTCACGGAGTACACGAACGCCGTCCACGCCCGTAAGCCGGAATGCCTGGTCGCGAGCAACTGGATGTACACCATGCGCCAGCCGGAGCCGGTCGCGGCCCCGGTCGACTACCTCAGCGGCGATTTCGATTCCCGGTGGGGTGCCGACCGGGCGGCCGTCGAAGGCCGCCTGCTCGATGGCCGGGACGTAACCTGGGACCTGATGGCCTGGGGCTTCACCAAGGCCGGCGAGCACTTCGATCCGGCCCCGTGGATCATGAAATCGGCCACCCAGCTCGCGCAGGAAGTCTCCGAATGCGTGGCGCTCGGCGGCGCGGTGATGATCTACGACACCCCGCAGCGCAGCGGTTACCTGACCGACTGGCATCAGGACACGCTCGGCGAGGTCGCCCGCTTCTGCCGGGCGCGGAAGGACATTTGCTTCCGCAGCGAATCGCGCTCGCAGGCGGCGGTGCTGCACCCGCACACCGACTACTACGCCAAAGTCAACGGCACGTACGCGTTCGGGGACAACAACCACCCGATCGAAGGCGCCCTGCACAGCCTGCTCGAACGGCAAATCTCGACCGACGTGCTGACCGAGGATTCCCTGGTCCGGCACATCGGCCGCTACCGGCTCGTCGTGCTGCCCGAGCGCTCGGCCGTGTCGGACGAAACGCGGGCCGCGCTCGATGGGTTCGTCCGCAACGGCGGCCACCTGCTGATCACCAGCGCGACCGCCGCCGCCGACTTCCCGGAATGGACCGGCGCCACACCAAGCGGCGACCCAGTCGACGACTGGAGCTACCTGCCGGTCGCGCAACGCGCGGTTGGCGTGACCGGCCCGTGGCAGCCGGTCACGGCCGGCGACGGCGCCGAAACCTGGACCAGCCTGATGCGGCAGCAGGAAGCGGCCAAGGATACGATGGAGAGCACGGTGGTCGTGCACCGGCGGCTTGGCGAGGGCTCCGTCACCAGCGTCCACGGCAACCTCTTCCGCGAGTATTACAACGGGCATACGCCCCTGCTGCGGGACTTCATCGGCGGCCTGGTCGACCGCCTGGCGATCGATTGGGAAGTGGCGGTCGACGGCCCGCCCGCCCTGGAGGTCGTGACCCGCACCCAGGGCGAACGCCTGGCGATCAACCTGATCAACCGTGGGGCCGGCGAGATGCTCTCGCCCCGGCGCGTGCAGTTCGACGATCTCGATCCGATCGAGCGGGTGAAAATCACGGTGCGTTGGCCGGAGCGGCCCCGGTCGGTCAGCCTGGAACCGAGCGCCGACCCGGTTTCATGGACATGGGCGGATGGCGTGCTGTCGATCGCCGTCCCATCGGTCCGCATCCTCGACATCGTCGTCGTTGAGTAATCGGCAGGCATCGAACAGCGAGTTTCACGGGAGGACAGCGACATGAAGATCACGGACATCAAGGTCGAGACGGAAGTCGTGCCGGTCGAGCATCAGTTCGTCTGGCGAAAGGGGCTGCCGGGCTCCGGCACGCACCAGGACGTCATCCGGCTCACGGTCGAAACCGATGAGGGCGTCACCGGCCGCGCCGAAGCCTCCCATGGCGCGATCATGCGCGACATCGTCGATCGCCGCCTCCGGCCCGACCTGGTGGGCCGCGACCCATTGATGAAGGAGGAACTCTGGACCCGGGTCTGGGAGCTCGATCGGATCGAGGAGATCCCGCTTTACGGGCTCGGTATGGTCGACATCGCGCTATGGGACCTGACCGCGAAGGTTGCAGGGTTGCCACTTTACAAGCTGATCGGCGGCGCCCGCAGCCGGATCCCGGTCTACGCCAGCACCGTGACCTACGCCACGATCGAGGAGTTCCTGGAAATCGCCGACCAGTGCCTGGAGGCCGGCTTCCGGGCGATCAAGCTTCACGCCTGGGGCGACGCCAAGGCCGACGCCAAGCTGGGCCACGCCCTCCGCAACCACGTCGGGCCGGACATCGAGCTGATGTACGACGGCTCGGCCGGGTTCGACCTGCTGGACGCGATCTACCTCGGCCGGGCGCTCGGCGAAGCCGGGTTCCTCTGGTACGAGGAGCCGATGCGCGAATTCAACATCGATGCCTACCGCCGACTCCACGACAAGGTCGACATCGCCCTGCTCTCGGGCGAAACGTCGGACGGCGCCCACTACAACATCGCCGACTTCATCGCCAACGACGCCTGCGACCTGGTGCGCACGAGCACGCATTAC
>JBGTNF010000168.1:0-12186 GCA_041743205.1 Thermomicrobiales bacterium
GATCTCCTCCGGAGCGGGCCTGAAGCCGAGCCTGACCGGCATTCAGGCCTATTGCTCCGCCAAGCACGCCCTCTTGGGACTGACGCGGCAGTTAGCGCTGGAGCTCGGGCCGCACGGCATTACGGTCAACTGCGTTGCGCCTGGCGCGGTGCCCGACCGACCTGGCTCCGAATGGCTCGTGACGCCGGAACACCGCGAGCGGGCCGACGTCGACGCCTCGGTGGCCGCGATTCGCGAGCTGGGCGTCGAGGCCTGGGGGATCACGGCCGATCTCTCGCGCGTCGAGGGCGCCCACGCCCTGGCGACGGAGGCGTTCGCCACCGGCGACGGGATCGACATCGTGGTCAACAACGCCGGGATGAGCATTCCGCAATCGTTCTGGGAGGTCAGCGACGATGACTTCTCCTACGAAATGAACGTCAACGTCCGCTCCCCGTTCGTGATCTGCCAGCACGCGGCCCGGCGCTGGCAGGAGCGCGGCGTGCGCGGCCGGATCGTCAACGTCAGCACGATCGGCGTGTTCAAGGGCCACACCGACAAGATGGTCTACAACATGGCCAAGGCCGGGGTCCAAACGATGACCCGGAACATGTCGTACGAGCTCGGGCCGCACGGCATCACCGTCAACTGCGTGGCGCCGGGCGCGGTGCCCGACCGCCCCGGCTCCGAATGGGTGGTGACCCCGGAACACCGGGAGCGGGTGAAACGCGTGATCCCGACCGGGCGCTACGGCCGGTCCGAGGACATCGCCACCGCCGTGACCTACTTCTGCCTGCCGGAATCCGAATGGACCACCGGCCAGACCCTGCTGATCGACGGCGGCCACATCGCCGCGCTGCCCGATTAGCGGGACAACCAGGGGATTCTTCCAGATGGACGCCGGCCTTTACACCTACGCCTGGGACCTCGAAGACGAAGGCTACGACCGGGCGCTGGGCCGGATCGCCGGGGCCGGGTTCACGGCGGTCAACCTGGCGACGTCGTATCACGCCGGCAAGTTCATTCTGCCGCACAATCCCCGCCGCAAGGTCTACTTCACTGAGGATGGCGCGATTTACTTTCAGCCCGACCTCTCCCGGTTCGGCCGCCTCCAGCCGCGCGTCAGTTCGTTCGTCTCCGCCGATGGCAGCCCCGTCAGCCGACTGCAGGCCGCGGCCGCGCGGCACGGGCTGGCGTACGTGGCCTGGACGGTTTGCCTCCACAACAGCTGGCTCGGCGAGCGGCACCCCGAAACCACGATGCACACCGCGTTCGGCGACCCGCTGATCCATTCGCTCTCGCCGGCCCATCCCGAGGTCCGCGAGTATCTGCTGGCGCTGGTCGACGATCTGGTCTCCCGGCACGAGGTGGCGGCGATCGAGCTCGAAGCGCCGGGGTACATGGGCTTCACCCATGGCTACCACCACGAAATCTTCGGCGTCGAAGTCGACCCGGTGCAGGAAGAGCTGCTCGGCGTCTCGTTCAACCCGGTCGAGATCGCCGGGTCGATCGCGGCCGGCATCGACGCCGAGGGAGTCAGGGCGCGCATCGCCGCCCTGATCGACGCTGCCTGGAATCGCGGCATGCCGCTCCAGGTCGATGGCGAGCCCTCGCCGGATGCGCAGGCGCTGCTCGATGACGACGACTTCATCGCCTACCGGGCCTGGCTCCATGATCAGGTCGTTTCGTTGAGCGTGGACATTCGTGACGTGATCCGGCAGGCGAGCCCGGCCACCCACATCCGGCACTTTGCGGCCATGAACGTTGGCGACCCCGAACGGGGAATTGATGTCGATCTCCTTGCCACCGGCGATGCCGTGCTCACCGGGTATGCGGCGACCCCGAACGACGTCCAGGCCCGGGTAGCGGCTCTTGCGGGCATCGACCGCCCGCTCTGGGGCATGATCCGGGCGCTCGCGCCGGAGGTCGTTGCGCCCGAAGGGATCGCCCCGCTCGTCGGGGCCTGGCGCGCGGCGGGAGTCGCCGGTGTGGACGTGTACAACTACGGGCTAATGCCGGAGCACACGTTCGGGGCGGTGGCCGAGGCGCTCAACACCGGAACATCATGACTCATGGCTGGATGAGGCTTCGCCCATCGCGCTGATCAGCTGCCACGAGGACCGGGTTTCCGCTTGCCCTCTTCTGCACCCAGGGGCCTCCTGGCGGAGCACGGCGTTCGGTCGGAAGGCGCCGGCGCCGGCACAACATGATGTCGGCGCCAGCGCAAGGCACGGAGGTTTCATGGGCACAGTTTTGCCATCTTCCCCACTTTCGGCCATTTCACTGCCACGAACTCCGCTCATCGGTCGCGAGCGGGAACTGGATACGGTACGTGCCTTGTTGCGCCGCGACGACGTGCTCTTGCTCACCCTCACGGGACCCGGCGGTGTCGGCAAGTCGCGGCTTGCGCTGCATGTTGCGCATGCAGTCGGTTCCGACTTTCCAGATGGTATCCAGGTGGTGTCGTTGGCGCCCGTGACCGATCCCGAACTCGTGTTGCCAACGATTGCCCAAGGCATTGGCTTGTGCGAGGCTGGAGACCGCCCGATCGAGGAGCGTTTGATATTGGCGCTTCGAGACAAACAGATGCTCCTCGTGCTGGACAATTTCGAACAGGTCGTCGCGGCCGCTGGTTCAGTGGCCGCTGTGCTGGCGATGTCGCCCCGGGTCAAGGCATTGGTCACCAGCCGGACGCCGCTTCAGGTCGCTGGTGAGCAGGAGTTCGCCGTGTCGCCGTTGCAATTGCCCTCGCAAGGCATCGACATGGTGGCCGATCTCGTGGCCTGCCCCGCCGTGGCGCTCTTCGTGCAGAGGGCGCGGGCAGCCAGGGCGGATTTCGTGTTGGATGAGGCAAATGGTCAGGCTGTGGCCGAGGTTTGCAGACGGCTCGATGGACCCCGCTGGCAATCGAGCTCGCCGCGTCACGGAGCAAGCACCTTGCTCCCGCTGCCCTGCTGGCCAGGTTGTCCCATGGGCTCCGGATCCTGACCGGCGGAGCCCGAAACCACCCGGTTCGCCTGCAGACCATGCAGGCTGCGATCGCCTGGAGTTACGACCTGCTCAGCGTCGAGCAACAAGCCCTGTTCCGGCGATTGACGGTCTTTGCGGGAAGCGGTTCGCTTGAGGCCGCCGAGTCCGTCGCCGTCCGGGATGGCGATCCGGGAATCGATGGTCTGGAAGAACTTTTCAGCCTGGCCAACAACAGCTTGCTGCACCTGGAACAATCGGGTGACGCAGATGCGCGGTTCACCTTCCTGCAAACGACCCGAGAGTTTGGCCTGGAACAATTGGCTGCCAGCGGCGAATTGGCCGAAATGCGCCAACGCCATGCGGAGTGGTGCGTGCAGTTGGCTGATGAGGCTTGGTCGGCCTTCGCGACGAGGATCGACCAGAGCGCCTGGCTGGACCGGACCGAACTCGAACACGACAACATGCGTGCGGCAATCGCCTGGCTCGATCAATCAGGCGATTGCGTTTCGGCCCTCTATCTCTGCGGCCGGCTCTTCTGGTTCTGGTACGTTCGTGGGCGCCTGAGCGAGGGACGCCGATGGCTCGAACGCGGACTGGAACGAGCGATCGGGGCGCCGGATGCCGTCCGCGCGCGGGGGCTTCTGGGACTGGCCATACTGGCGCATTGGCAGGGTGATGACGCCCGGGCTATCCCATGCCTCGAAGAAAGCCTCGAACTCAGCCGGAGGATTGGCGATGATTGGGGTGCCGCGTTCGCGATTGGAGTACTCGGCATCGTGGCGGAGGATGCTGGCAATTTCGACCGGGCGTTTCACCTGCAAATGGAAGCGCTCGGGCTGGCCCAATCGCTGGGAGACCGATCCAATGCCGCGTTGATCCGCACCCATCTTGGAGTGATCGCCTGGGGACTGGGCGATCTCGACCAGGCAATCCTTCAATGGCAGGAGGCCCTGGAAACCCAGCGCGAAATGGGAGACGCGTGGGGGGCATCATTCTCATTGAGCTATCTCGGCCTCGCGTCATGCACCCATGGTCTGTTCGCCCAGGCGAAGGCATACCTTAGCGAAAGCCTGTCAGTGCGGTGGACAATGCGGACCCAGGAAGAGATTGCGCACGGCATCGCCAACTTTGCGGTGCTTGCCGCCTCGTCCGGTCAGCACGCCGTGGCTGCCCGATTGTTCGGCGCCGCGGAGGCGGAGCGCGACGCAATTGGCTTGAAGCTCCAGGAACCCGAGCGTTCTGCGTACGACCGGGCAATCGACGCGGCGCGGGTCGGATTGAGCCGGGAGACGTTTGCCACATGCTGGATCGCCGGAGGAGCTCTTGGAGTTGAGCATGCTGTCGCTGAAGCCTTGGCGATGCGCATCGAGTCACCGGGCCGAGGGGATTCACGTACCGACTCCGCAGGACCGGCAACGCTCACACCGAGGGAGTTGGAGGTCCTGGGTCTCCTCGTGCTGGGTCGAACGGATCGGGAGATTGCCACGGCATTGTTCGTTAGTCCCCGTACAGCCCATGGCCACGTCGCCAATATCTTCGCAAAGCTGGGAGTAAGCACCCGCACGGCGGCAGCCACAACGGCCATTGCGGCCGGTGTCGTCGTCCCACCTTCCTGAGGAGGGTGCAGGCAGCAGATACCTGCATCGCCTCTTGACCTTACCCTGCCTGAAAACAGGTGATCCAAACCCGTAATTCACACCCTCTCGAAACTGCGGCGGTCCGCCAGAATCAAGGTGTTACACCCGTCCGCGACGTATGTGCAGGGCATCGTGAGGGAAAGTGGAAACCATGGCGGACGATTGCGTATGGCAGGAAACGAATCTGGCAGTCGTGCGACGCCTGCTTGAAGACGGTTTCGGGCAAGGGCTTGTGCAGTGGTTGCCGAACCAAATCGCGGAGAACTATGTCGGTCACCTGGCGATTGGCGATCACTACGGTCCGGAAGGCGTTCGCATCGACATCGACGGATGCCGCGCGACGCTGACCGGCCTCTCAGTGACCGTCGATGACCTTTTCGCGCACGACGACCAGGTTGTCCGACGGTATACGCTGCGCGGCACTGCGGGGCAACAGACATCTCGCGACACGACAGACGGTGCGCCGGTTGTCGTGCACGGAATCGCGATTGACCGCTTTGAAGGCGGGTGGTTGGTGGAAAGCTGGGTCCAGGTGGATTGGCTTCCCTGGGGGCGATAGAGGCTCGTCAATCGCCGACGATCGACGAGTAATGGCGCGGCCCATGGAAGGGCAGCGCCTTCATCTTCCTGCGTCTTCGGCAGCAATCCCGCATGGGATGTCCACCTGGCAAGCCACCGCAGCACATGGACGCTGCGGTGGCTGTCGCGCTGTACGTCAGTGTTCCACCGGACGTCGGGCACCGCCGGTCAGTTGGCGAGCGTCCAGGCAAAGGCTGCGTTGCGAAGCGCTTCGTCCGTGCCGTCGCCGGGTGCCCGGTTGGTCAGGAGCACCACGGTCACCTCTTCATCCGGAAGCCACGTCATGGTCGCGCTGAATCCCGCTGAGCCGCCGTCCATACCGACCAGCTTCCCGACTGGCGTCACCTCCTGGTAGAGTCCGCTGCCGAACATCAGGTTCGGATTGTCCGAGGGAATGAACGCAAACATCTCCGTAAATGACTCCGGAGACAGCAACTCGCCGGTGAACGTGGCCCGGGCAAACCGCAGCAGGTCGGCCGTCGTCGAGACGATTCCACCGGCCGCCCAGACCCATGAGAGGTTGATCGTGGTTACATTGACGAGTTGATCATCGAGCACCTGATACCCGTCGATCACGCCATCGGGAATGGTTCCGTCCGTGGCGAGGGCGGTGTCGTCCAGGCCAAGCGGCGTCAGGATCCGGCTTCGGAGCTCGTCCACGTAGCTGCTTCCCGTTGCCGCCTCGACGATCATCCCGAGCAGGAGGTAGTTGGTGTTGGAATAATGGAATCCCTCACCGGGTGCAAAGTAGGGGGCATGGTTCGCCTCGTCAGCGTAGGCAAATAGCTCCGGCAGGGTCCACACCCTGGTCCATTCAGCCGTTGGTCCAAGGAAGGCATCCTCCCAGAAAGGGCTGTCGTCATCGTCCGCGAAGTCATAAATGCCGCTGGTGTGATTGAGTACCTGGCGGATCGTTGCCTGCTCCATGTTTGGAATCTGCGCCACCGCAGGATCGTCGAGCCACATCGCCACCGTGTCGTCGAGCGTGAGTATGCCCTCGTCGACCAGTTGGAACACGATCGTGGCAGTGAATGTCTTGGTAATGCTGTAGATACGAAACCGGTCCGATGACGTGAGCGGTGTTTCCTGCTCGATACTGGCTAGACCCGCCGCACCGGAAAAGATGACGTCACCCTTTCGTTCGACTGCGAGCGCGATGCCAGGCATCCCGGCCGCAATCCCCATGGCGAGCACTTCGTCCAGTGTGGACACTGGCGGTGTCGCCCCGGACTGCGCGGTGGCCCGGTATGCGAGGGGGGCGAGTGCAGACGTGACGATCCCTCCCGTGGCCGCCATGAGCAGCGTACGGCGATCCATGGAAATCCTGTTGCAGCCGGAGGATATGTTCTCGAACCTGGTCATCGATAGTCTCCCTTCTCTGGCGCGCTACTGCTGGCTGCCAGACGGCGATGTGTTCCAGCTCGCGCTCAAGCGATAAGCACTGGAAACAGTCTTCCGGCGCCGATACCTCGATCCTACGAGGAAACCGCCTGGCGGAAGCCGGGTGGATTGCGTGACTGGATTACCTGTTTGCTGGAGCGAGCGTGTGTGAGCGATCCGGAGCCCAGGCGCCCGAGCAATGCTGTCCCTGCCTGCTCGATGCCGAACCCCGCGTCGCTCAGAGAACAGTAGCTGGCCGCGGGATTGGCGGATACGTACCGGGATTGACCGCCCAATCTTGCAGAACAGGTAATCCAGACGCGTAATCCGTCCGGTGTCTCCCCAAGCGGCAAACCTCATCCTTGTGGAAGTGACCACGCGGTTGTTTCGTTTCCATCCACTCGATCGTGGAGAGAGGTTTGACCAATCATGCGACGCAGGATTTTGGCCATTTTCGTTTTCGTGGCCTTGTCATTCACGGCGGCCCCTGCCAGTGCACAGGGAGATCTGACGTGCCCCAGCTTCAGCAGCGACCAGGCGGCGGCCCAAGCGTACTTTGAGGCCGGAGGCGGAAGCGCCACCAGCAACTATCAGGGCATGGATGCAGACGGCAACGGGATTGCCTGCGACGAACCGGGCGCCTTCGAGGGCGGGGGGCCCAGCGCTGGACCCAGTGGCCCAAGTGCTGGACCCGATGGACCCAGCGCCCATCCGACGGAATGCGCTGAGTTTGACACCCAGTCCGCCGCCCAAACATTCCTCGACGGGGCTACGAGTGCGGGCTACAACGATGTGGACCAGCTGGACACCAACGGCAACGGTATCGCCTGCGACGAGCCAAAAGCGGCAGGCTGGCCTCGAGCCGAGGGCAGTACCGCAAGCGTCGATACCATGAACGAAACCGTGACGACGGCATTGCCGTCGACCGGGAGCGGCCCGCTGGAGTCAGCCACTAGTTCCAACATGGGATCAACGGCCAGCGTGGCCCTGCTGCTTCTCGCGGCGGTGGTGATGATCATGCGCCGGACGGCGGTGGGACGGATGTAGTCCTGTGTTGAGGGGTGGCAAGCGCCACCCCTCAGTCTCTAGCACCTTGCCATTGAGACAGCGCGCGGATGACGCGCCAGCAACGAAAGGTGACTATCCGACGCCACGTCATCGTGTCGCGATGTCCATTGCTGACCCCGAATTCGCTACCCGATATCCCCATGCGCGGCGTCAATGCAATGACCGCCACCGTACATGGCTCTGGCGCCTGACGTCTCCAGGTTTAGGGGATCTTGCGCCATTAATAACAGACCAATAGGCGCATCGACGCCCCATGCACGAAAGGCAACACCCAATGTTTCGACGAAACCACAGCCAAATCCTGACGAAGAATCACAACGGTCACGACCCAGGAGACGGCCCTATTGTCCGTGCCGAAGGCGTTACCAGGACCTACGACACAGGTACCGATACGGTCGCTGCCCTCCGAGGCGTTGATTTCGCGGTGGCTCGGGGCGAAATGGTGGCCGTGATGGGGCCATCAGGATGCGGCAAGACTACCCTGCTCAACTGCCTCTCCGGACTGGACAGCGTTGATGCTGGCCGGGTCTGGATCGAAGGCACTGACCTTGCGAAGCTCAAGGATCGCCAGCGCACCGACTACCGGGCCCGCCGCATGGGGTTCATTTTCCAGGTGTACAACTTGCTCCCAGTGCTCAATGCCATCGAGAACATCGAGCTCCCATTGCTGGTTTCCGGTGTCCGGCCAGGTGAAGCACGAATCACCGCGTTGGCCGCCCTCGAAACGGTTGGCCTCACGGAATGGGCGAATCATCGGCCCGCCGAGCTCTCTGGTGGGCAGCGGCAGCGTGTGACCATCGCGCGGGCCCTGGTTAATCGTCCGACCATTGTCTGGGCCGATGAGCCGACGGGTGCGCTCGACTCGGCGACCGCTGCCGAGATCATGGGGCTGATGCGGACCCTGAACGCAACCGCCGGGCTCACCCTGGTGATCGTCACCCACGACCCCGGCGTCGGCGCCCAGTGCGACCGTATCGTGCGGATGCAGGATGGCCAGATCGTGAACGAAAACGTGACGCGGCGGGTCGAGAAGCGGCCAGTGCTGGCGGCCTTCTAAACGGGGCACGCCCTTTCGATCGCGTACCTCTCTCGTCACCCCTGTACTCAACCCGGAGGATTCACGATATGGACGATATCTTTGGTGTCTCGATGAACGCAATCATGCTGACCTTGCTGGCGTTGCTTGGGCTCTGCTGCCTGTCGGTGGTGTGGGTAGCTGTTCGCCGGCCAGTCATCTTCAAGCTCGGCGTGCGCAACATCCCCCGCCGACGAGCCCAATCAGGCGTTGTCGTACTTGGATTGATGCTTTCGACGCTCATTTTCGCCGCTGCCCTTGGCACCGGTGATACGGTCGATCATTCCGTGACCGGCGATGTCTACGACAATCTTGGCGCGATCGACGAACTGGTCGTCTCCAGCCAGGACAGTGCCGCGAATGTCGACCTCATTTCGGAAGGAGCGTTTCCGTATTCGGACTTCGAGATGCTTGCCACGGCGCTCGGAGACGATTCCCAGGTCGACGCGCTGATGCCGATGCTTGACGCGCGGGCATCGGTTGTCAACGAGACCCGCCAGCTTGCGGAACCGGCCATCGTGTTGAGCGGGATCGATCCTGGCTATCTCGGCGCCTTCGGCGGGTTAGCGGCGACGGATGGAGTGTCGATCGATCTCGGCGCCCTCCGCCCGGACGACGTGGTTGTGTCGGCAGGGTTGGCCACCGACCTCGACGCAGCCGTTGGCGATCAACTGGTGCTCTACTACGACAATGCCCCGACGAAGTGGACGGTGGCGGCCATCGCTGAAGATTCCTACCTTAGCGGGATGCGGCGAGGCGATGCGAGCGGTCTGGAGACGGGTGGGCTGGCAATGCCACTCGCTAGACTCCAGGATTTAACTGGCCAACCCGGGTTGATTACCGCGATTGCCATATCGAATACGGGTGACGCCCGAAGCGGCGTTGCCCATACGGATGCGGTGGTGTCCAGCGTTGGTGAAATCGTTCGTGGCCACGGCCTGGGCATCGACCCCGTCAAGCAGGATCGAGCGCAGGCGGCCGAGCAGGTTTCAACACGCTTCACCGGCATCTTCCTGGTCCTCGGACTTTTTTCAATCGCCGCCGGCGTGCTGCTCATCGTCCTTATTTTCACGATGCTCGCCGCCGAGCGCCGGTCCGAAATGGGGATGGAGCGGGCGATCGGCGCCCATCAGCGACAGCTGATGCAACAATTCGTCTCCGAGGGAAGCGGATACGCGATTCTTGCGGGACTCATCGGTTCGGCACTCGGGGTTGTGGCCGCCTTCTGTATCGCCGAAGGAATGAAACTGATCTTTGGGGATTATGTCTCAATCGAGGCCAGGGTATCGATCCGAAGCCTGATCGTGGCGTATTGTGCCGGAGTCGTGATTACCTTCGTCACCGTTGTGGCGTCATCCTGGAAGATCAGCCGCATCACGGTCGTGGCCGCCGTGCGGGACATTCCCGATGTGCCGGTTCACCACCGGAGCTGGAAAGCACTCGTGTGGGGAACCCTCCTCATCCTTGCCGGTGGGTTCCTGGCCGTACAGGGGTTGGGTGGCGGCACAGCTTTCCCATTCATGTCGGGAATGAGCCTTATTCCGTTCGGGATCGCGTTGGTGCTGAAATACTTCGGGGCGCCCAGTCGGCCGGTGTACACCGTGATCGGCATGGCGCTCCTGGTGTTCTGGCTTTTGCCCGACAAGACCTTCTCCGCCATCTTCGGTGAGTTCGATGGCGGCATCGAAATGTTCTTCGTTTCGGGAATCGTGCTCGTCGTCGCCGTCACGTTGCTCATCGTCAATAATCTCAACCTGCTGCTGAACGAACTCGGCCGTCTCGGTGGTCTGTTCCAGTCGACCCTGCCAGCGATGCGAACGGCGATCGCCTATCCATCCGCGGCAAAGGGCCGGACCGGGATGACGATTGCGATGTTCAGCCTGATCGTCTTTTCCCTGGTCATGATGGCCACGATGAGCACCAATTACGCGGCGGGTGTAGCGGGCGACGAGGCAAATGCCGGCTGGCATGTCCGGGCCGATTCCGTAAGCGCGGATCCGATCGGCGACTTCACCGGCGCCCTCAGTGAAAACGGCGTCGACACGAGTGATTTCGAGGCCGTGGGAGTTATCCACAGCCCGACAAGCTCCGTCGCGGAAATGCGGCTTCCTGATACTGACGATCCTGCGTGGAGAACCTACCCGGTCTTCGGCATGGAGACCAGTTTCCTTGACGGCAGTACGATGCGGTTTCGTCAGCGGGCCGTAGGTTATGAGACGGACGAGGCAATTCTGGACGCGTTGCGAACCCAGCCAAACGTGGCGATCGTGGATGCGTTTGCCGTGCCCCAGGATGGAGATCTGGGAGGAGATGCCACAGTCTTCAGTCTTTCCCATCTTTCGGTTGACGACACAGTGTTCGCTCCAGTGGTGGTGGATATGCTGGATCCAACCAGTGGGGCGGCTCACCCGGTCACGGTGATCGGGGTGCTCGATGAAGAAATAAGCAGCTTGTACGGGCTCTTCGCATCACAATCAACGATCGATGCCATCTACCCCAGTACGGCCACCACCTCCTGGTTCGTGTCGCTGGCCGACCCGGACGGGGCCGCGGGTGTCGCCAAGGACATTGAAGCGGCGACCTTAAGATACGGCGTTTCCGGCCACTCGATTCAAGACGAATTGGCAGAGGCACAGGCGGAGGAGAACGGGTTCCTCTACATCATCGAAGGCTTCATGGGTCTCGGGCTTCTGGTTGGAATTGCGGCAGTCGGCGTGATTGCGTTCCGCTCGGTGGTGGAACGTCGTCAGCAAATCGGGGTCATGCGGGCGCTTGGATTCCAGCGGCGGATGGTCGCCCTGTCGTTCATGGTCGAGACGTCATTCGTCGTGGGGATAGGCGGCCTGGCAGGAACCGTGTTGGGGATCCTCCTGGCACGCAATCTCCTGGCCAGGCAGGATAGCGGAATGTCAGAAGCAGCCTTCCTCATTCCCTGGACGATTCTTCTGGTGATCGGCGTCCTCACCAATGTCGCAGCCCTGTTGATGACCTGGATCCCCGCACTCCAGGCGGGACGGATCGCGCCAGCCGACGCCCTTCGCTACGAGTAAATCCGGAACGACCTGGACCCGTCGACCTTCCGGAGTCCGGGAGGGTCGACGGGTGTCCGCGAGGGCGATGTTGCCGTCCTGGTCGCGGCAATGGTCGTCTGGCGGAGGGTGGAGGGCGATTGGGCGCTCGTTCATTCCGCCCACGTCCCTCCGCGATTTGGCGCCTGATCATCGACGATTCGTGTTGACGATCCGACAGCCCTTTCCTATGATGGCCGCTCGACCGTAAGAATGGGGAATTCGCTGTGAATCCCCCCACAATCGAGGGAGCGCCGCCGTGATCGAACGTGTTGGGGCAGATCGTTGGGACCTTGATCGACTCTCCGAGGCCTGGACCGCGCGCGGGCTGGACCGGCGCGACCTCTTCAAACTGATCGGGGCCGGAGCCGGGCTGACGGCACTCACGACCCTCGTCGCGGCGCCAGGCGGGGCGGCGGCGCAGGCCGAC
>JBGTNF010000169.1:0-2000 GCA_041743205.1 Thermomicrobiales bacterium
GACTTCGCGGACGACGGGAGAGCCAGGGGCCGGGGAGAATTCGGCGACTTGTCGGGCGAGACCGCCGCTGGCAGGAACGTACCAGAGCGTTGCCGTGGTAAACAGCGAATTGATGGTGTTCTGCGACGTGCTGACGTAGACCAATCCCGAACTGTCCGGCTGCCAGGCGTAGTTCCAGACGTTGCGGGCGGCCCAGGTCAGGCATCTGGCCTTGCCCGATTCGGCGTCGACCAGCCAGAGGCGAGCGAACTTGAAATCCTCCTCGAAGACATCCGGATCGTCCTTCTCCTCCTTGCGTTTCTTCTCCGCGTCGGTTTCGGGATCGACCCGGATCACGGCGAGGGTCTTCCCGTCCGACGCCCACTCGAGCCGCGACAGGTCGCCGTCGAGATCGCCGAGGCGTTGAGCTTCTCCACCGTCGAGCGGCAACAGGTAAATCGCGCTCTTCTTCGGGTCCTTGCGGTTGGAGAGCAAAGCGAGCGTCGTCCCATTGGGCGAAAACGACGCCTCGCGGTCATCGGATTCCCCACCGGAAAATCGCCGGGCCGGTTCGCCAACCCGCGAGAGCCAGATCGCCCGCTCTGGATGTTCGCCCTTGCGCGAACGGGCCGTGACGGTGAAGGCGACGGTCTTCCCGTCCGGCGAAATCCTGGGGTCGGCGGGATAGAGTTGATCGGCGATTTCCTCGAACCCGAGTTCGGACGGTTTGGCTTCTTCGTTCGATGGCATGGAAACGGACTTCCTTCAGGATCTTGGTCACTCATTCAGGATTTCCGAAACCCTGTTGGGTGCGACGAAGCAGACTGTGGCAGGCGAGCCCACGGTACTCGCCATTCAGGGGAACGTGTACCATAGCCGCCACTCCAGGAGTTGGCGCGCGCCACCGATGTCCGCATCATGCCGCATTGTCTTGAAAGGCTGAACCGTGCTCAAGGGTATCGACCCGCTGCTCTCGCCCGAACTGCTCCAGGCGCTGGCGGCGATGGGCCACGGCGACGAAATCGTCCTTGTGGATTGCCACTTTCCCGCCGTAACCATCGCCCAGCGCCTGGTGCGGCTCGATGGCGTCAACCTGCCCGATGCGGCCCGGGCGGTGCTGTCGGTGCTGCCGATCGACACCTTCATCGACGAACCGGTGGCCGGCATGCAGATGGTGGACACGCCAGACGTCATTCCCGATGTCCAGGCCACGGTGCTGGAGGCCGTAATCCAGACCGAAGGGCGGGAGATCGGGTTCGAGCGGGTCGAACGCTTCGCGTTCTACGATCGCGCCCGAAAGGCGTTCGCCATCGTCGCCACCGGCGAGAACCGGCCGTACGGGAATGTGATCTTCACCAAGGGCCTGGTGCTGTAGGGCGTTTCGCGCAAGGGGCGCACCTTGCCAACATCGACGCGAGTAGGGGCGATCCTCCGTGATCGCCCGGAGCTTCGGGATGGCCGGGTCCGGGTCAACACGTATCCAGCGGGGCCAGGTTGACCCCTACGATTGGTTCCAATTTCCGTCACCCACCGCAGTGCGCACCAGGCCGAATCGGACGTGGTCGACGCGCACGCCGTCGATAATAAGGAGACCCGACGCGATGCCCTCCTCCCGGAAGCCGGCCTTGACGAGCACACGCCGGGACGCCAGGTTCGCGACTGCCGCGTTGGCTTCCAGGCGGTCGAGCGCCAGGCCGACCGGGTCGAACGCGAGCGCGATGACATCTCGCACCGCACTGGTCGCGAGCCCCCGGCCATGGAACGCCTCGCTCACGCTGTAGCCAACCGAAGCGACCCCGTGCTCCCGGCTCGTGACGTCGAGCGATACCCACCCAGCGCAGCCACCGTCGAATTCGATTACCCATTGCGCCTTGCCGTCGAACCGGCGATCGAGCGCCGCCGATTCGCGGCGAGCGAGGATTGCGGCAAGCCGCTCCTCGGAGTGCTGGTGGATCGGCTGGAATTGCCGGACCGTTGGCTCGGCCCGGATCCGGTTGAGGCAAGGCGCGTCGGCGGCGGTC
>JBGTNF010000170.1:0-10692 GCA_041743205.1 Thermomicrobiales bacterium
CGTGCCGACCGGCGGGCCCTCCGGATTGTCGAACAACTGGCTCAGGTAGAGCTGGCCATCCGGTCCCACCGCGAGGCCGGTCACGAACGAGCGGCCGGTGGCGACGGAGGTGAACGTGGCGAACTGGCCGTCGCCGTCGACCCGCAGCACCGAGGGACCGGTTTCGGGCCAACCCTCGCTCAGCAGGGCCACGTGATAGGCGGTGCCGTTGTAGGCGCCACCGGTCGGCACCGGCTGGCGCGGCGGATCGTCGGTGACGGCGCCTTCCTCAAAATTGGCGGTGAGGGCGTTCAAGTCGGGCACCACGCCGCGCAGCGTAAACTCGCCGGTGGCGGGATCGACCGAGTAGATGGTGTTCGAACCGGCGTCGTTGACCGTCAGGCGGCCATCGGAATCGCCCACGGAGACGGCGTAGAGGTTCGGGTTGACGTCGGCGCCGTCCGGGTTGTTCTCGACCTCGTAGGTGTTGAATTCGGCGATCTGGGTGACGTCGCCGGAGGCGGGATCGAAGCTGTGGAGCCCGTTCTCGCCGTCCAGCGGTTCCAAGTTGACCGAGACGGCGATGCCGCCGATGGAGAAATAGACCAGGCCGTCCTGCACGGCGATGCCGTGCGGGCCAGCCCCGTCGCTGTAAGACGCGAGGCCGGTGACAACGACCGTCTGGGTGCCGTCCGGGCTCACCTGGCTAATCTGTCCGGTGAATCCGCGGGTGGAGGGCGGAAACGCTTCTTCCGCCGGGGTCGCCTCGGCGACAACCGGCGTCGCGACCGCTTCCTGGACGGGAGTCGCCTCTTCCTCCGCGCCCGGCGGCGCGATGTCCAGGATTTCGTCGCCACCGACGCCCCGTTCGGTGACGTACATCGTGCCGTCATCGGCGAAGGCAATGTACACCGGGTTGTAGAGTCCGGTGGCGACCACGGTGGCGCCCTCTGGCAGGGGCGGCAAGCCTGGAGGCCCACCGGCGGCCGGGCTCGCTTCCTGGGCCTGCGCGGCGAGACTGCCGGTTGCCAGGGCGGCCACTCCGGCTCCCGTGGCAATCGTGAACGTTCGACGATCGAGCGAGCGTGACGTGATGTCCATCCGACACTTCCTCCACCTGAAATGATGTGCGGCACGAAATGCCCGATCAGTGCGTGACTGAACCGATCAGGGCAATTCCGACGAAAGTCGATGCCATACGGCATCAATGGGACCCGGGTGCGAGGCCCGGGGAATGCGCGGTGGCGAACACGCCGTCAACCGCCACGTGACTGGCGATTACGGATCCGCCCCACAACCGAGGGCTCACTCCTTCCATCTTACCGCGCCTTCGCCGAAAAACGCACAGGTGTCCCGGTTTCAATGTGTGGTCAATCGCTACCGCGGGCGATGGCGCGCGCTGGTGGAGGCCATGACGCGAAGGGTCGCCCAACGTGTCCTGGTGGTGTTGAATACGCGAAGGACACGAGGTGGTGGCGGACCAGGTGGCGGCCCACCAGGCGGCGCGGAGCGTGATACCAAGAATCAGGAGCCAAACCAGTGAAGATCACGGAGATCAAGACACACTTCGTCGACCGCTACCTGTTCGTCACGGTCCACACCGATACCGGTTTGGTCGGGTACGGTGAGTCAGGCGCCTGGGGCTTCCTCGAAGCCTCCGCCGGAGCGGTCGACACCTTCACGCGATACCTGATCGGCGAAGACCCGCTCAAGATCGAACATCACTGGCAATACATGTATCGATGGACGCATTTTCGCGGGGCCGCGATCATGGGCGCCCTTTCGGCGATAGACATTGCCCTCTGGGACATCGCCGGGAAGCATTTCGACGTGCCGGTCTACCAGCTCCTGGGTGGCCCCACCCGTGACCGGGCACGGGTCTACTACCACGTCTTCGGCGAGACGCGGGAACAACTGGTTCAGGGTGTCATCTCCGCGAAGGAGATGGGTTTCACCGCCGTCGGTCACCTTACCCCGTTCACCGACGCACCCCGGGATCAGCCAGCCTCCGGGACGTTTGCCAATCGCATGGGCGAAGCGATCGAGACGGTCCGCCAGTATCGCGAAGCCGTGGGGGACGAAGTCGATCTTTGCATCGAGATCCACCGTCGCCTGACACCGTCCGAGGCGGTCGTGCTGGCTCGCGGGATCGAGCCGTTCCATCCGTTCTTCTACGAGGATCCAACCCTGCCTGACAACCTCGACGCGATGGGTCTGATTGCCGGCAAGATCCATATCCCGATCGCAACCGGTGAGCGGCTGCACACGATCTTCGAATTTCAAATGCTGCTCGCGCGGGGCGCCGTCCAGTACGTGCGGCCCGATGTTTGCATCTGCGGAGGAATCTCCGGAGCCAGGAAGATCGCGGCGTTGGCGGAAGCCCATTACGTCCAGGTTGTCCCCCACAACCCGCTGGGTCCGGTCAGCACGGCGGCGTGTCTCCAGATCGCGGCGAGTATCCCCAACTTCGCGCTCCAGGAATATCCGCTTGGGGAGGATGTCCCACCGAAGAGCGAGATCGTCACGCAACCGCTCCAGCGCGAGGGTGGGTACCTGATGATCCCGACCGGTCCGGGAATCGGCATCGAGCTGGCGGACGATGCCGCCGAGCGCTACCCGTACGTGCCGCGTCCGGTGATCACGCGGCTGGCGGTCGACGGGTCAGTGGTCGATATGTAGGCCGGTCCGGGGTCGCGAAGCTCGCTTCGCTACGCCGTATCCAGCGTATCCAGCAGGACCGGTCGGGGATCCTTCGAGTTCATAAGTCCGACCAGCGTATCCTGACACCGTCCCCATCGTCACCATGAGTAGTGCGTCCACCGTATCGTGACACCCTCCGAACCGTCATTCCGAGGAACGAGGCAGCGACGCGCAGCGGAGCGATATCCCCCGGCGAAGCCGGTACTTGAGGTGCCTGAACCACAGTACCGCTTCGCGGGGGATCCTTCGCAGGCTCAGGATGACGGTCGGTGAGGTGTGGGCAACCGGCCACCATGCAGTGGACGGACTGATGAGTGGACAGTCCACCCTACCTTGTCATTCCGACGAAGGCAGCGCAGCGATGGAATCTTCCGAACTCCACGATGGCAGGACCAAAGATATCGCTGCGCTGCCTCGCAGGCTCGGAGTGACGATGGGGAGCGGTGTCATGACAAGCTGGTCAATCGTTGCCGCAGTTGATCGCGAGCACGTCGACCTGGGGAATTCGAGAATGCCCGGGCCCTGCCGCAGCTCCATGGCACGCGCCCAGTCCCTCCTTCCGCATGGATCCGGATGGGACAGTCAAAGTCCATCGCAACCGGAGCCGGCCACTGGGGGCTGTGAACCCGAGGGTGACGCCGAGGGAAGTCAGGCACTTTCTGCTCCCGTCTTGAGGGGAGACCGCGGTCTCCCTACAGTGGGCTCATGGGACGCGGATCGCGTTCCGAACGATCTGCAAGGAGCCTACTGCAATGCCAACGTCCACCACCTCGCGGCTACCCTGGATCAACCGACCGGTGAATCGACGAGGCGTGATTGCCTCCGGTCTCCTCCTTGCCGGAAGCATTCAGCGGGCCGGTGCCCAGGCCACTCCCGCGGCTGACCCGGCGGCTGCGACGACGACCTACGAGATTCCGGGGGAGCGAGTGTTCCCCGAAGGGATCGCCCATGATCCCGCCGCCGGCCTGTTCTACGTCGGCAGCACCGAAGACGGCACCATCTATCGAGGAGACCTGGCGACGGGCGTGGTCGAAGCCTGGCTTCCGGGCGGAGCGGACGAGCGGACGGCGGTCACCGGGCTCAAGGTGGATGCCGCCGGGCGCCTGATCGCCTGTGGCCGGGCAACGGGCCGTATCTTCGTCTACGACACGGCTACCGGCGCCCTGTTGGCGCGATTCTGGAATGGGCGCGACGAGGGGACGCTGGTCAACGACGCGGCCATCGCGCCGGACGGGTCAGCCTACGTCACCGATTCGTTCGTTCCAGTGCTCTATCGGGTCGACCTGGCGGCGCTGCCCGCCAGAGCCGAGGCAACGCCCCCGTCCGGGATATCCGAGCAGGAATCCGAGGTCTTTCTCGATTTCGAGGGAAGCGATCTCACGTACGCGGACGGCTTCAATGCGAATGGGATCGTGGCGACCGAGGACGGGGCCGCCCTGCTGATCGTGCAGTTCAACACCGGCCGTCTCTACCGGGTGGAAATTGCCACGCGGTCGGTCTCCGAGGTGAGCCTGGATGGCGGCGACCTGCGTGGCGGGGATGGCCTGGCGCTGGACGGGAGCACACTGTGGGTGCTGCTCGATACGACTGGTGAGCTGGTGCGTGTCGAGCTGGGACCGGACAATGCATCGGCTACGATTGCCGCGCGGCTGACCGACCCCACCTTCGCCTACCCAACGACCCTGGCCCTCGTGGGCGACGGTACGGCGCTGGTCGTGAACAGTCAGCTCGACATGACGGAGGGAAGCGCGTCACCGGAGTTGCCGTTCACGGTTTCGCGAGTCGTGTTGCCCACGTGAATGGATGCCGCCTGTCCTTCAAGAGGCGAGGGCAGCCTCGATCCGGTCAAGGAACGTCTCGCCCCACTCCCTGACCTCGATCAGGATCGGTTCGAGGTCACGCCCGAAGGCGGTGAGCTGGTACTCGACCCTGGGCGGGACTTCGGGATACACGGTGCGTGACACGACTCCTGCCGCTTCGAGTTCCCGTAGCTGCAGGGCCAGCACGCGTGGGGTCACGCCTCGGATGCGGCGGCGGAGTTCACTGTTGCGTTTTGGGCCATCGAGCAGGTGGTAGAGGATGACTCCCTTCCAACGACCGCCGATGACGTCGAACGCTGCTTCGATCGGGCAACCATAGCCACAGTCGTAGGTGCGTGGGCGCATGGGAGAGACTCCTGTGCAGAGGTAGAGGACGAATCGGGACGCGCGCCGTCACTGCGTCAATTCTCCCATGACCGGACAACGTCACCGCGTTTGGGTCAGTCGTTGCCGCGGGCGATGGCGAGGACTTCGGCCTCCTCGATCTGGACACGCTCCTCGTGCCGTGCCAGCTCGGCGTCGCCCTGAACTGGCAGTCGTGGAGCCGGAGTCGAGACTCGTAACTACGAGAGGTGGTCCGTGAGTCGTTGCCGGACACGCGTCTGCCCAGTCCAGCAGATCAACGATGTGCTCGTGAACGAGCGGAAGTGGCGCAATCGGCTTGTTGAGTTGAACAATGCCTTGGAAGATCGGCTCATGGTGCATGACCCGGTTACGCAGGTTCTTGCACAGATCGAGCCGGTCATGGATGACCTTGCGTGTAATGGCCTGTCTGGGCGGGAGTCCGGTTGGGACAAAGGGAAAGACGGTTTTGAATAGAGACGCTTTGGAAGCCCACCACAGGTCATGATAATCAGGTGTGAACAGCGTTGGCCAAAAGCCGAACGTCAGTTCGGCAATGACCTTGCCGGGAGTCGGAGGGTGCTGATGACGCCTGGAGAAGAGCCTCCATACGTCATCGACCATCTTCATCTCGCTGGGCCGGAGAACGGCCTGGAACCAGTCTTCCGTTCCGATGTGTTGTGCAAGCGCATTGTGGATGGCATTGCGTATGGCAATTTCCAGAGCCGCGATTCCCTGCAGCAACGCTTCCGAAAGAGCGACGTTCCAGAGATAGTTGACGGCCGTTTCGAGGTCGTCCCGGTCTTGCGGCCGATAGCGCTCCAGGCGGGGCTTCGAAACCAGTCGCTCAAGATTCGATACGTACGCCGCTACCAAGCCGCTGGCCTTTCAATACACCGCCTGGCACATCATGCCGATGGACGTTACCGGTTCAATTGGTATATACACGCTGTCTAGACAGGTTGTATAATCAGAGAGTAAAACCTCAAGGTATCCATCACTCGCCTCGGCGAAGTCGACGACCTTGGGGTTCTGCCTTTAAGGGCAGTTCCTCAATCCTTGCCGCGGGAAATCGCGAGGACTTCCGCCTCCTCGATCTGGGCCCGTTCCTCCTGGCGGGCGAGTTCGTCGTCTCCCCGGAACTGGCTGTTGTGCAGCCGGGCGTAAAAGCCTTCCGCCTCCAGCAATTCCCGGTGCGTGCCGCGCTCGATGATCTCTCCGTGGTTGATGACCAGAATCTGGTCGGCGGAGCGGATCGTGCTCAGGCGGTGGGCGATCACGAAGCTGGTGCGCCCTTGCATGAGCCGCAGCAGTGCCTCCTGGATGTGGCGCTCGGTGCGGGTGTCGACGCTGCTGGTCGCCTCGTCGAGGATCAGGATCGCGGGGTCGGAAATCGCGGCGCGGGCGATCGCCAGCAACTGGCGCTGACCCTGGCTCAGGTTGCCGCCGCGCTCCGAAAGCTCGCTCTCGTAGCCGGGGGGCCGTCGGCGGATGAAGCCGTCGGCGTTGGCGAGCCGGGCCGCCGCCTCGATCTCCTCGTCGGTGGCGTCGAGCTTGCCGTAGCGGATGTTGTCGCGGATCGTGCCGGCGAAGAGGAACGTGTCCTGGAGCACCACGCCGAGCTGGCGGCGCAGGTCGGCCTTGCGGAGGGTGCGCAGGTCGTGGCCGTCGAGCAGCACTGACCCCTCGTCGATTTCGTAGAAGCGGGTCAGCAGGTTGATGATCGTCGTCTTCCCGGCGCCGGTGGGCCCCACCAACGCGACCAGTTGGCCCGGCTGGGCGTGGGCGTCGACGTGTTTCAGCACCGGGGTGACCCCGTCGTAGGAGAAGCTGACGTTGTCGAAGACGACATCGCCCTTGAGCTCCACGGCGCGTGCGTCCGGGGCATCGACTTCCGGTTGTTCGTCCAGCACCTCGAAGACGCGCTCGGCCCCGGCGATCGCCGATTGCAACTGGTTGTAGAGGTTGGCGATCTCGTTGATCGGCCGGCCGAGCTGCCGCGAGTAGTTGACGAAGGCGGCGACCGTGCCGATCGAGGTCGTGCCGTTGACCACCAGCCAGCCGCCGACCCCGGCCACCAGCGCCAGGCTGAAGTTGCCGACGAAGTTCATCATCGGGCCGACGAGCCCGGCGAACGTCTGGGCCCGGGTCGCGGCCGCCCGCAGCTCGGCGTTGGCGACCGCGAACTCCTCGATCACGCGCGGTTCGCGGTGATAAGCCTTGACCACCCGTTGGCCGGTGATCGTTTCCTCGATGATCCCGTTCAGGGCCCCGAGGTTCTTCTGCTGGGCGCGGAACCCATCCCGGGTGCGGCTGCCGACGAAACGGTTGATCCCGAACGTGAGCGCCAGGGTGGAGCTGACCGCGACCAGCGCCAGCGTGGGCTGGAGCACGAACATCAGGACGATCACGCCGATCGCGGTCAGCGTGCCGGAGATGATCTGGATCAGGCTGTCGGAGAGCACCTGGTTGACGTTCTCGACATCGTTGGTGAGGCGGCTCATCGTTTCGCCGTGCGGGCGCTGGTCGAAGAACTTCAGCGGCAGCGATTGCAGTTTCGTGAACAGGTCGTTGCGGAGGTCGAGCACGGTTTGCTGGCCGACCTGGACCATGATCCAGCCCGAGGCCCAGGTCAGGATCGATTGCGCGATGTAGATGCCGAGCAGCAGCAGGGCGATCCGGGTCAGGCCCGGCAGGTCGCCGGGGATGATGTAATCGTCGATCGCCCGGCCCATGAGGTAGGGGCCGGTCACGGTCAGGCCGGTGGTGAGGATGACGATGACGCCGACCACGATCAGTCTCGGCTGCTGGCGGCGCAGGTAGCCCCAGAGCCGGAAGATGGTGGCCCGGGTGTTCTTCGCCCGCGCCTTCTCGCTCATCAGGTGGGCGGCGGGTCCGCCGCTACGCTGCGCCATGGAACACCCCCGCGCTTTCCATCTGCGATTCGTGGATGTCGTGGTAGACCGTGCTGGTGTCCATCAGCTCCTCGTGGGTGCCCTCGGCCACGATCCGGCCCGCCTCCAGCACCAGGATCTTGTCGGCGGCGACCACGGCGCTGATCCGCTGGGCGACGATGAAGCAGGTCTGGCGCAGGTCCGCCATGGCGGCCTGGATCCGGGCCTCGGTCGCGACGTCGACCGCGCTGGTGCTGTCGTCGAGGATCAGGATCGGGGCCCGCAGGATCAGCGCCCGGGCGATCGCGATCCGCTGTTTCTGGCCGCCGGAGAGGTTGACGCCGCGCTGCCCGACGATCGCGTCGAACGTGTCCGGCAGTTCGCTGATGAAAGGCCAGGCCTGGGCCATCCGGGCCGCCCGCTCGACCTCGGCGTCGGACGCCGTGGGTCGGCCGTAGCGGATGTTCTCCCGCACCGAGCCGGTAAAGAGCACCGATTCCTGGAGCGCGACCGCGATCGTCGAGCGCAAAACCCCCTCGTCGATCTCGCGGACGTCGACGCCGTCGATCAGGACTCGGCCCGCGGTTGGGTCGTAGAAGCGGGGGATGAGGCTGATCAGGCTCGATTTGCCGGAACCGGTTGCGCCGAGGATGGCGACGGTCTGGCCCGGTTCGGCGCTGAAGCTGATCTCCCTTAGCACGGGTTCGGACTCGTCGTCGTAGGCGAAGCTCACGTTGTCGAATTCGACCCGTCCCTTGGGCTGGAGCTCGACGAGCGCCGGGGGCGGGTTGGTGACCGTTGGCACGCTGTCGAGCACCTCGTTGACGCGGGTCGCCGACGCTTCGGCACGGGCGAACCGCATCGCCAGCATCGAGAGGAACATGATCGACATCAGGCTCTGCAGCAGGTAGTTGGAAAAGGCGACCAGCTGCCCAACCTCCAGGCTCCCGGCGTCGACCATCCTGCCCCCGAACCAGAAAGCGGCGACGATGCCGAGGTTGATCACGAACATCAGCAACGGCATCACGAGCACGATGTAGCGGATCACGGAGAGGGTGGTGTCACGCAGGTCGGCGTTCGCGGTCTGGAACCGGTCCTGCTCGTAATTGGTGCGGGCGAAGACGCGGACCACCCTGACCCCCGCCAGGTTTTCCTGCATCACGGTGTTGAGCCGGTCGAGCTTCTTCTGGACGACCTTGAAGATCGGGAAGGCGATCCGCATCACGAATCCGATGATCACGGCGATCAGGGGAATCAGGACCACGAAGAGCAGCGCCAGCCGGGGGCTGGTGAAGGCCGCCATGATCATGCTGCCGACGAGCAGCAGCGGCACCCGGACCATGATCCGCAGCAGCATCGCGACCGTTTCCGTGAGCTGGGTGACGTCGTTGGTGAGGCGGGTGATGAGCCCTCCCGTTTCGAGCCGGTCGAGGTTGCCGAACGAGAGCTGCTGGACCTTGCCGAAGAGCGTGCCGCGGAGGTCGGCTCCAAACCCCTGGGAGGCGCGGACGGCGAAGATCGAGCAGGAGACGCCGACGATCATCGCCAGCGTGGCCACTCCGATCATGATCAGGCCGGTCTCGCGCACGACGTCGTTGTCCGAGTTGGCGATGCCGTCGTCGATGATGCGGGCGATCAGCCAGGGCTGGAGCAGGTCGAGCGCGACCTCGAAGGTCATCATCAGCGGGGCGAGGAAGACCCAGAGCCGGTACTGGCGGAGGAACGTGGCGAGCCGTCGCGTTTCGTTCACGAAGTCCCTTTCATCTCGAACAGCCGTTGCAGGGCGGGGAGGGCATCGGCGATCGTTTCGCGGTCGGCCGGGTCGAGGCTGGCGAGGCGGGTTGCCAGCGCGTCGATCCGGACCTGGCGGAAGTCGTCCATCGCGGCCCTTCCGGCCGGCGTCAGGTCGACGAGGACCACCCGGCCGTCCTCCTGGCGCGGTTGGCGGGCCACGACCTGTTGGGCGGCGAGGCGCTTGACAATGCCGCTGACAGTCGGCGCCGAGACATCGGTGGCGGTCGCCAGCTCCAGCATCGTGAGCGGACCCCGTTGGCGCAGGACGCGCATGATCCGGATCTGGCCCGGCACGTCTGGGCCGGAGGGCCGCAGCGACTCCAGATGCGGCTTGCCACTCGCGCCCTGGCGCAGGAGCTCGTGCAGGCCGGGGATGAGATCGACGAAGATAGTGGCGATATCGTGGGCGGCCGGCACGGCGCTGAACATCCTGAGGGCGACGGGAACCCGCTGACGGGATTTCCGAAAAAGGTTAGCCTGGCTAAGCATACAGTCCTTTGACGATGTCGTCGGGCCATTGGCTGGTGGGAACGATCCCCGCGCCGCTGCCGTCTCCCCCGCACGACATTCGTCCCTTACGGCGAATGCTCCGGTTGACGGGTTGGGGTGTATTCTGGGCGAAGGGCCGCTTGAGGCCGTCGGCCGATGACCGGGCGCCGGCGCTGACGACAATCGCAAAGGGAAAACACGATGCGCGTTGCACCACGTTCGGGCCGCTGGCCGTTGCTGGCCGCGGTCATCGCCCTGATGCTCTGTTTCCTGCCGGCCCCGGTCCTGGGCCAGGGCATCAAGGACGCCCTGGATGACGACCGGGCGACGGAAGAGGCGACTGAGGAGCCGTTCGATCCCGCCGAACAGGCGGAGGAGTGGGAAGCCGCCGGCCTCATCGACGACCAGTCCTACGAGAGCCCGCAGTTCGGCTACACCCTGGACTGGTCGCGCGATTGGGCGCTCGACGTGTTTTACGACCTGCCGGAGGAGGACGTCCAGCCGGTGATGTCCAACGAGGACATCGAGCAGGACATCATCTACCTGGTCTGGAGCGGCGGACCCGGCGAGGAAGCCTACGCCCTCATCAGCGGCCAGGCCGTCGGCCGCGGCGGGCCGGAGGGCGATGTCGGGGCCTGGCTGGATCCGGATTTCATCGACTATCAGTGGGACGC
>JBGTNF010000171.1:0-7350 GCA_041743205.1 Thermomicrobiales bacterium
GACCCCGCCGGTCGAGAGCCGGGCGATGGCTTCGCCGCGCGGGCCCATCGGCGCCCCGGTCCCGGTGTCGCCGCCAGTGGCATTGAGCTCCCTGACGTGCCGCAGGTACTCCGGGGTGTGGTAGAGCCGCAACGTGCCGTCGCCGACCATTTCCGGCTCGATGTTCAGCATCGCGCCGCTGAGGTTGAAGTAATCCAGCAACTGTTTGGTGCGTCCGGCGATGGCCGGGCTGCTCATGTGGGGCACGGGATCGGCGTAGGGGTACGGGTCGCGGTAGCCGATCAGGTAAGGTCCCGCGTTGTGGGTGAGGTAGCGATGACTGAACACGAGACCAACGCGACGGTTGCGGCGACGGGACGGCATGCGTGAGGTTCCTCCCATGAACTGATTCCGGAAAGCATACGCCAGCCGCGCCGAACGCAAAACGGGCGCTTCGTCCAGAAGCGCCCGTTGCCGTTGGTCATGAACTTCGCGGCGTCGGCTACCAGCTGACCGAAAGCGCCATGCCGTCCATCACGCCCCACATCCACTCGAAGGTTCCCCAGTTCATCCAATAGAGGGAACCGTTGCCGGGATCTGAAATGTACACGCCGCCGTCATCGTAGCCGTACACCACCACGACGTGCATGTAGGGCGTCAACTGGAACCGGCTGCCATCGGCGGTATACTCGGAGTACGAACCCGAATCGCCGCGGACGCCGATCCAGACCACCGTCGGCCGACCCTGGTCGAGCTGCGCCGTCAGGTCGCCGCGTCCGCCGTAGAAGGCATTGCCCTGGAACCCGAACTGGGCGAGGGCCGGAACGAGCGGCGCACTGTAGATGCCATAATCGGTCGTATTGCCCCACGAACCGGTGATGTCGCCGCGGTAGCCCCAGTGCGGGTTGTCGCTGAGCGGGATGACCGCCTCGAAGTCATACTCCGAAGTCCAGCTGCCCAGCATGCCGGTGGCGATCGCCAGCGACGCGTACTCGCAACTCAGGCCGCGCTGCTGCTGGTAGGCGATGGCGCCGGGAATGACCACGCCGCCGCTCGACGCTGCCGGTTCCGATCCTTCGCCGCCCGCCGAGGAGGCTCCGCCGGACACCACCGGAACGTCGCCGCTGAGGTCGAGCAACGAGGGCGCGCCCGAGCAGGCGCCGCCCTCGGAAATGACGATCGTCTGACCGCCGACGTAGACGCCGTTGATCAGGATGTTCATCCACGTCTTGTCGCCAGCCGATGTGCTGCTGGTGTCGATTGCCAGCCAGGCCACGCCCGAGCCGTCCGCTGCGGCGGAGTCATTGCTCACCACCGAACCGCTGACGTCGTCCGACACCACCACGTTGACATCGGCCCCGGCCAGGCCGGACCCGCCGCTGCGCACCTCAACACTGATGTCCACCACGCAGCCGGAGCCCGGAGTGGCCGTGGCCAGATTCGCCCAGGCATCGATTGACGCACTTTGGGCGCCCACGATGGGCACCGCCAACGAACCGCCGATGACCAGTGCAAGCATGGCCGTCGTCACGGCGGAAAACGCTCGTCGCGTCCGCATATCCCAACCCCCAATTGTTCTTGTGAATGAGCCGTTGACGCTTCGCAAGCGCTCTCGGAGCGACTCGCTGACCGGTGACTTCTACAGCCATTCACCGGGAAACGACCGACCGACGATTCCGGCTCGTCACATCGATAACCTGGACTGTACCAAACCTTCTCCACCCCACGCCAGCCTGCGCAACCATTGACTCATGTCAGCGTAGGTGTACGGACAGTGTTCGTAGACGAATAGCTTACGTCATCCGACGCCTGCGGGTTTGGTCGGGGCCTGGGAAAATCGGGCCATGCCTTCCAGTCAACGCGTCGTGTCTTTCAAGGGACGAGCCGGGTCAGGCAACCCGCGCCTCACGGT
Source organism: Thermomicrobiales bacterium (assembly GCA_041743205.1). Taxonomy (GTDB): domain Bacteria; phylum Chloroflexota; class Chloroflexia; order Thermomicrobiales; family UBA6265; genus JACCYX01. The sequence continues at coordinate 1,892 of JBGTNF010000171.1, forward strand.
CGCCGTCGTCGTACGGGACCACATTGAGGCCCAGGTAGCGGCGGCGCGCCGCCTCGCTGGCGTCGAGACCGACCGGGCCGGTCGCGAAGATTGCCGCGAAACCACCTGCCGAGGGATCGGCCCGCCGGGCGACGGCGATCCTTGCCCGCAGCGCTTCGATCTCGGGACCGGTTTCGGTCGCCTGGCGCTCGTTCCACAAAGCGTGTTGGCGCAGCGTCTCGAACGACACGGCCTTCGCCGCATGGAAGCGATCTGGAACCGTTGCCCAGTCGTTGCCGACGGCCAGCATCTCGCCCAGGATGCGGACATCGTGGAAGGCGATCGAGAGCCCATGCCCCTGGCTCGGATCGTTGCGGCCCGAGGCGTCGCCGATCAGGACCACGTCGCGTAATGTCGGCAGCGACACTGGCGCGTTGGCGTTGGGGAAGAAGCCCGCCGGCCCGACCGATTCCCATTCCTCGTTGAGCATGCCGTCCGGCAGCGCGTCGCGGAAGCGCTCGACGAACTGCCGGGCCGGATCAGTGGAGGCCTGGATCCGCATCGCAGTCGCGCTGGACACCACGAGGTAGAGGCGAGCCACGTCGTTGGCCTGGGGCGAGACGAAGACGAATCCGCCGTCGAAGAAGGCGTGGTGGATCCGATCACTTGCCAGGCCCAGGCCGCGGATCAGCGCGCCGCCAAGGTGGTGATGGGGCGGGTCGGGAAGTGAGATTCCGCCGGCCCAGGTCCGCGTGGCGCTGTTCTGCCCGTCGGCCCCGACGACGAGGCGAGGCCGGAGCGTGGTTTCGCTCGTGGCCGACGTCACCGACAGGCGCGGCTCCCCATTTTCGCGCCCGAACTCGATGCTGGCTGGTCGGTGGATCACCGCGCCGAGGCGGTCCGCTTCGCCCAGCAGCGCGTTTTGTAACGCGACGTGGTTGACCCCGAGCCCGTTCGGCGAGTCCGGGAAGTCGTCCGCCCACCGGTACGGGGTTTGCGCCGTGCGGTCACGGTAGGTTTGCCACAGGAATTGCGGCTCGGCCGCCGCCCCCTCGATCGCCAGGTCGTACAACCCGAGCCAGCGGAGTTCACGCGCCCCCCAGGGATGCAGCGTCTCGCCGCGAATCCGGTCCCGGAACCGGTCGCTCCGCTCGATCAGCTGAACGTCGAGGCCCTGCCGGCGCAGGACGATCGCGAGCGCGCTGCCCGCCACCCCGCCGCCGACTATCGCGACATCGGGCGAGTGAGGCTGCACCGAGGTGGAGGCTGACTGGGGTGCCATGCGTGTTCCTAACTCATCTCGCCAATCAGGTACGTGCTCAGGACGAGCACCAGGGTGGCGACATTGGCGAGCGCGGCGATCTTGCCACGATCCTTTGCGACCGGGCGTTGGTTGGCGAACCCGTGCTCCATGCCCACCGGGAGGATCGCCGACAGTCCAAGCAGGAAGTGGTAGGCCGAAATACTGTTGCCATTGCCCAGCAGCGAGAAGCCGAGGGTGAACTGGATCAGGAGCAGAGTGGCCGCCACGTAAGTGATCATCTTCTGCCATGCAAATTCAGCGCCGCTGGCGGCGGTTCGCAGGTTGAGCAGCAGGACGACGAAGTAGGCGACGACCACCACGCTGCCGACGATCATGTGAACGTTGGACATTTGTAGTCCTCAAAATGCAGATTGTCATTCCGAGCTTGCTCGGAATGACGGGAAGGACAGGTGTCGCCATACGCGTGCCCGATGACCCGGCGCGCCAGTTGGCCATATCGCTAGAAGTATGACATTTCACTGCTGCCGAGGCGTTTGCGGAAACAGCCGTTGGTGTAGACCGGATGCACGATCCTGCGCCGCTCGACCGCCCGCGTTCCCTTTTGCGGCGGCGCTCGGTATACTCCCCCCGATTCACATCGCCGGTTCGCCCAGGCGCAACCACAGAGGAAAGCACCCAGCCATGACCGAGCACAGTGGCGACCGCCACGCGACCATCGAGGCTCTGTTCGCGGAAAGTCGAACCTTCCCGCCACCAGAAGGATTCGTGGGTGCGGCGACGCTCGCCGATCCTGCCATCTACGAGGAAGCGCAGGCCGATCCGGCGGCGTTCTGGGCCAGGCAGGCCGAATCGCTCAGCTGGTTCCGGAAGTGGGACCAGGTGCTGGAATGGGATCCTCCCTTCGCTAAATGGTTCCTCGGAGGGCAGCTCAACGTTGCTTACAACTGTCTCGACCGCCACGTCGAAGCCGGACGTGGCGACAGGATCGCCTACCACTGGGAAGGCGAACCCGGCGACCAGAAGTCGATCACCTACGCCGAACTCCTGACGGAGGTCTCGAAAACGGCCAACGCGCTCAAGGAACTCGGCGTGAAGAAGGGCGACCGGGTCGCCGTCTACATGCCGATGATTCTCGAAGCGCCGATCGCGCTGCTCGCCTGCGCCCGGATCGGGGCGCCGCACACGATGGTCTTCGGTGGCTTCTCCGCCGAATCGCTGCGGGACCGGATCAACGACGCGCAGTGCAAGGTCGTGATCACGGCCGACGGCGGCTACCGGCGGGGCGCGGCGGCTGCCCTCAAGCCAAACGTCGATGCTGCGCTCGATGGCGCTCCTTCGGTCGAGAAGGTGCTCGTCGCTAAACGCACCGGCCAGGATGTCGACATGGTCGAGGGCCGCGATGTCTGGTGGGACGAGATCGTGCCGCGCCAGGGCGAGGACTGCCCGCCGGAGCACATGGACAGCGAAGACATGCTCTTCCTGCTCTACACCTCCGGCACGACCGCCCGGCCCAAGGGCATCGTCCACACCACCGCCGGCTACCTGCTGGGTTGCTCGTTCACGCACCGGGCCGTGTTCGACATCAAGGACGACGATGTCTACTGGTGCGCGGCCGACATCGGCTGGGTGACCGGGCACAGCTACATCGTGTACGGCCCGCTCGCCAATGGCACGACGAGCGTCATGTACGAAGGCACGCCGACCTACCCGGCACCGGACCGCTGGTGGGACATCATCGAGCGCTACAAGGTCTCGATCCTCTACTGCGCGCCGACCGCGATCCGGGCGCACATGAAAGAGGGCCACCAGCACGCGGAGGGGCACGACCTCTCGTCGCTGCGGTTGCTGGGCTCGGTGGGCGAGCCGATCAATCCCGAAGCCTGGATCTGGTATCACACCCACATCGGCGGCGGGAACGCCCCGATCGTCGACACCTGGTGGCAAACCGAGACCGGCTCGATCATGATCTCGCCCCTGCCGGGCATCACCACCACGAAACCGGGATCGGCCACGTTCGCCATCCCCGGTATCGACGCCGACATCGTGACCGAGGCGGGCGAATCTGTGCCGGATGGCGAGGGCGGCTACCTCGTGATTCGCAAGCCGTGGCCCTCCATGCTCCGCGGCATCTACGGCGACCCCGAGCGCTACGCTTCAACCTACTGGAGCAAGTACGAAGGCCTCTATTTCCCCGGCGACGGAGCCAGGAAGGACGAGGACGGCTACTTCTGGCTGATGGGCCGGGTCGACGACGTGATGAATATCTCGGGTCACCGCCTGAGTACGACCGAAATCGAAAGCGCCCTGGTCTCCCACGACCTGGTTGCCGAGGCGGCGGTTGTCGGCCAGCCGGATGCCCTGACTGGGGAGGCGATCTTCGCCTTCGTCACGCTCAAGAGCCGCGCCCACGTCGGCGAGGATTTCGGCGAGGAGCTGCGCCAGTACGTGGCGACCAAGATCAGCCCGATCGCCAAACCGAAGCGGCTGATGTTCACGCCCGACCTGCCGAAGACGCGCTCCGGCAAGATCATGCGCCGCCTGCTCCGCGACATTGCCGGCGGCCAGCAACTCGGCGACACGACGACCCTGGCCGACCCGTCGATCGTGGAACAAATCCGGGACGCCAGCAAAACCGGCAAGGACGACGACTGAAATCGGCGGCGGCGAACTCCGTGCCACCAACGAAGTTTCGACTGCGCTCGACGGGACCAGAATGGCGCTTGAAATGACGTCGGGACGCGGCGCCACGTCGAGTCCGTGCTGATGCCGCCGGCGGGCAGGCCACCTTCCCCACGTCATGCCGAGCGGACCCTGAGCGCCAGCGACGCGGTAGTCGAGGCATCTCTTCGCCGCAGCGAACGCGACGCCGCGAAAGAGATGTCTCGACTACGCTCGACATGACGTGACGGTAGGCGCTCATAGTCCGCTCGACATGACGTAATAGCGGACGCACGCCCCGAGGTGTTGGCGGACACTCGATAGCACGCGAGCTCATAGAGGGTGACGCTCTTGTCATGACCAATCGCCCTTTCGCGATCAGCGAAGCGCCATCCAGGCTCGGCCTGACCACCGATGGTGTGGAAACGCTTCCCGATGCCTTGCGGGGAGCCGGTTTCAAGCGGCGGTGGGCACGACATGCCGGCAACCTGCCGTCGCCGCCCTACGACGCGCGGCGCGATCCGCAAACCCTGGTGCTGAATCCGCACGGCATCGTTCATTACGCGCACGTGCTGGCCAGCGTCGTCAACGAGGTGATTGACCTTGAGGAGTTTCCCGTCGTCATCGGTGGGGACTGTTCGATCCTGCTCGGACCCATGCTGGCGTTGCGCCGACGCGGCCGTTACGGCCTGTTGTTCCTGGATGGGCATGCTGATTTCTACCAGCCCGAGGCCGAACCCAAGGGCGAAGTGGCCTCGATGGAACTGGCGCTCGTTACCGGTCGCGGTCCGGCGGCGCTAACCGATCTCAACGGCTTGCGGCCTCTGGTCTGCGATGAGGACGTCGTCGCGTTCGGGCGCCGCGACACCGATGAGGCGGACGAGGCCGGCAGCCAGCGGATCGAGGACACCCCGATCCTGACGATCGACCTGGCATCCATCCGAGCCCTGGGCGCGACGGCGGCCGCGCGGCGGGCTGTCGCCCATCTCGACCGGCCGGAGTTGCCGGGCTTCTGGATTCACCTCGACGCCGACGTGCTGGACGACGCGATCATGCCGGCGGTCGATTACCGGCTGCCCGGCGGTTTGCCCTGGGCCGAGCTGGTGACGGTCCTGCGCATTGCGATCGGTTCCGGCCGGGCATTGGGGATGGACATAACGATCCTTAATCCCAGACTGGATCCCAGCGGGTCGATCGTCGAAGCGTTCGTCGACGCTGTCGCGACCGGGCTCGGCCGATAGTGACCGGATGACCCACCGGCGCCTCTGGCCTGGCACGGCATGACGTTCCCTTAACCGATCGGTTCGGCCCGCCAGCTATGAATGATGCGATGCGCCATTGGCATCACGTCGTTCGATTCAGGGTCAGGAGATCACATGCCAACAACTCGTTCCCGAGTGGCCGCGATCGCGGTCGCCGGTAGCCTGCTCGTTTCGGGTTTCGCCGTCAGCGCCCAGGGCACGCCCGAAGCGTCCCCTGTCGCCTCGCCTGCCGCCTCACCTGTCGCCGAGCCGCTCGGCGCCGTCTCGGTGGTGGCCAGCGCCACCGTTCCCAACGA
>JBGTNF010000172.1:0-3738 GCA_041743205.1 Thermomicrobiales bacterium
GCTGCTCACGTTCGCGGGCGAGGGCCACGGCTTCCGCAAGGCGGAGACGATCACGCGCACGCTGGAGGCGGAACTCTCGTTCTACGGCCAGGTCTTCGGCTTCAGGCCGGCCGACGACATCCCGACGCTGGCGATCGACAACCTGCCGCGGCGTTAACGCAATTGGCCACGACCAAAGTTGGCCCCGGAGCCCCAAAGTCGCCGGATGGCCTGTACCCCTTGTCCAACGACCAGTGCGCCCACCCTGCGCTGGTCGTTGCCGAGAGATTAAATCGTGGGCGGGAGTCGCGCGCAGATATTGCCAGAAGCCCAATCGTGTGCGATGGTGAATGGGGGTCTTGAACAGTACACAGCGACGCAGGTCAGGGTTCATCGAATGTCCGTGCGCGAAATCACTTGCCCCTCCTGTAACGCCAGGGCAGGAACCGGCGACGCTTATTGCTCGTTCTGCGGCGCCGTCCTCCCACACGGCGATTCACCGGCTGGAGGTCGGACTGCGTCACGGCGCGGCGACTACGCGCCGCTGGTGACCACCCGACCCAGGCCGCCGCCCGACCTCCAGCCGTTGCACATCGTCCCGGACTCATCGCGCCAGCGTCGGCGGACGATGAAACGCGCCGTCGCGTTCCTGCTCACCATCGTGATCGCCTCCCTGTTCGCATTCAGCCTTTTGGCAGGCGACCGCCTGAACGACCTGCCCGTTCGGGTCCTCGTGATCGTCTCCGGGCTGTTGACCGCCGTGGCGGTTGGGGCGTGGCTCAATTTCGCCGTCAGGCGAGCCCGCAAACGGGCCCGCCGCCAGCGATGGCAAGTGCCGGCGTTCTGACGGACCGGCGCTCAGTAGATGCCTCCGACGCGAATCCAGCGGTAGCCAAACCCTTCCATCCGCATCCGGGGGTTGTCGGCATCGAGCGGTTCGTAGGCCCGTTCGCAAAACAGGTCGGTGCTCGTTGCAACGTCCTCCGGCGTCAGGCCCAGCGCGACCGTGCAGCGCTTGCGGCCCAGGTTGTTGACGATTACGATCGAGCTGTCGGCGATGTCGTGACGGAGCGCGAGCACGGCATCGTTGCCCGTCTCCATCACGCTCCAGGCTCCGGTCCCGATTTCGGAACACTCCCGCCGGGTGCGCATCAGCGACGCCATCCAGTTCAGCAGTGAATCGGGATCGGCTCGCATCCGGCCCACGCTGACCTCCTCGTAGCCATACCCGCCGCCGGTCACCATCGGCCGCACCAGGTCTTTCGGGGCTGCGGTGGAGAACCCGCCGTGATCGTGCGACATCCACTGCATCGGGGCCCGCACGCTCATCCGCCCAGGCAAATCCACCTGCTCGCCCATCCCGATCTCCTCGCCGTAGAAGACCATCGGGGCGCCTGGCAGGCTGAAGAGCAGGCTGTAGGCGAGCCGGATCCGCTTCTGGTCACCGTCCAGCATCGGAGCCAGGCGCCGGCGCAGCCCACGGCCGTAGACCTGCATCGACGGCTCCGGGCCGAAGGCGGCGAAGACCTGTTCGCGCTGGTCGTTCGTGAGCCGGGAGAGGTTCAATTCGTCGTGGTGCCGCAGGAAATTGACCCACTGCCCCCGCTCCGGAATCGTCGGCAGTTGTTGCAACCCGTGCTTGATGGCGTCGGCGCTTTCCTGGGCCAGGCCGAGGAAGACAAAGCGGTTGAGCGGGAAGTTGAACAGCGCCTGCAACTGGTTGCCGCCGCCGAAGAAATCCGCGATCGTGCTCAACCCCTCGTCCACTTCGCCGAGGAGGATGGCGCTGCCGTTGCGCACCGTCGCGAAATCGCTCAACTCGGCCAGGAACTCATGGGCCAGGTCCAGCGCGCCTTTACCGTCCACTCCTTCGAGGTTGATGAGGAACGGGGCGGCGTCGATCCGAAACCCGCTGACCCCAAGCTGCAGCCAGAGCGCCATCACCTTGCGGAACTCGTCGCGTACGGCGGGGTTGGCGAAGTTGAGATCGGGCTGGAAAGCGTAGAAGTGGTGCAGGTACCACGCCTCGGCCTGATCGTCCCAGGTCCAGATGCCCTCCTGCTCGCCGGGAAAGACGACCTGGGCGCTGGTGTCGCCGGGGTCATCGGTGCGCCAGACGTAGTAGTCACGGTAGGGCGAGGCGGGATCGGCGCGGGCGGCCCGGAACCAGGGGTGCTCGATCGAGGTGTGGTTGGGTACGAGGTCGACAATGACGCGGAGGCCGCGCTCGCCGGCCTCGTACACGAACTCGGCGAACTCGGCGATCGAGCCGAGCCGGGGATCGATCGCCCCGTAGTCGCTGACGTCGTAGCCGTCGTCGCCCTGGGGCGAGGGGGAGAACGGCATCAGCCAAAGGCAGGTTACGCCCAGGCCGGAAAGGTAATCCAGCCGCCGCGTCAGGCCCGGAAAGTCGCCGACGCCATCACCGTTGGAATCGGCGAACGTCTCCACGTCGAGACAGTAGATGATGGCGTTTTCGTACCATTGATCGTGCAGGCTCATGGTTCCTCCTTCGGCCGGTTCGCAAGGCTGGAAGCGTACCGTACGCGCCAGTCAAGCCACTCCCGCACACGCCGTGAAGGGGCCAGGTGGAGCCCTGGTCGCGTTAAAGAGAGTCCGTACGTCAATCGAATTGTATAGGGGCGGCCCAGAATCGACCGAGAACGACATCTTGGCCAAGAAATCTTGTCGATTCGTGTGTCCGCCCGGATCTCGGCGGGAAGGAATCCGCAATGTAGCGTCGTTGCGGAGCCCGGGCCTGCGGCCCCGTCCAATACGAAATTCGTGTACTGATTCGTGACATCCCAGTGGGCGAGATTCGGGCGGCCACACGAATCGACAATGCCTTGTTGCGAAACGCATTGACGTCGGTCGATTCTGGGCCGCCCGGTACAGTAGACGCGGCGTCGCATGGATGGTCCATGGACGCCGCCCCTGCCAGACCCGGTATGACGCGGGCCGCCGGTCGCACATGACGCAGTAGGTGCTGTCGCCGGGTCTGGATGGTGGCGTCGGATCGCTGATAGGGGACTGACCGTCCATCGGCACCGTACCGTGCCTGCTGACCGACGCCACCGCCCGCAGGGTACCAAAATTCGCCCGGAGGAAGGAGCCCCGCATGGACGCATCGTCGATCAGCCTCGGTCTCGATATCGGCACCCACCATCACGCCGTGGCGCGCACCGCGACCGGCACGGTCGTGCTCGACCGCCGCGTCGCCAACGACCAGGCCGCGCTGGAAGCCCTCTTCGTGGACGCCGGGCAGTGGGGCGCGGTCCAGGTCTGCGTCGATCAACCCGGCTCGATCGGGGCCCTGGCGGTGGCGGTGGCGCAGGCCCAGGGCTTGCCCGTCACCTATCTGCCCGGCCGTCGGATGCGCCAGGTCGCCAACACCTTTGTCGGCCAGACCAAGACCGACGCTCGCGACGCCGCGATCATCAGCGAAGCCGCCCGGTCGATGCCCCACACGATCCGTCCCCTGGTCCCGCTCGATCCGGTGATCGCCGAGCTGCGTCTCGTCAGCGGGCAGGATGACGACCTGGCCATCCAGGAAACCGCCCTCACCAACCGCCTGCGGGGGCTGCTTAGCCAGCTCCATCCCCCGCTCGAACAGGTCGTCGGGCCGCGCCTGGCCAATGCCGGGGTGCTGGCCGTGCTGCAGCGTTGGCCGACCCCGCAGGCGTTGCGTCGGCTGGGGGAGCGTCGGTTGACCGACCAGTTGCAGCAGGCCGGCTCCCATCGCGCCCCGATCCTGGCCGC
>JBGTNF010000173.1:0-4321 GCA_041743205.1 Thermomicrobiales bacterium
CGCCGGCGCGACGTTCCCATATAATGCGATTCACGATGGCGCCGCACGCCGTCGCACGAGGACCGATCTCGATGAAGCCCAATGCGTACCTGAAAGACGGTACGGTCGCCATGGCATTCCCCTTCATGGCTGCACAACCGCTGTTCTGACACCGATATCGCGCAGGTGAACAGCGGGTACAGGCGCGCCGATGACCGACGTGGCAACGCCACGGTCGGGTTTGCTTGGCGCTGCCGTCCCGGACTCCGGGAGCTTCCATCGTGTTTCGCAATCATTCGCGGCGCCTGTCGGCGTCGCTCCGCCCATCCTCTTCCTCAGTGCCAACCCGGTTGCGGCTGCCCACGAGCGGGTTGTGGGCCAACCGCGACTTCATGAACCTCTGGGGCGCCGAGTCGATCGCCCAACTCGGCGCGCAGGTCTCGCCCGTTGCCATTCCGCTGCTGGCGGCGCTGACGCTCGACGCCAGCCCGTTCCAGATGGGCATCCTGACCGCAGCCAGCGGCGTGCCGGTGCTGCTGATCGGGCTCATCGCCGGGGCCTGGGTCGATCGCTTGCGGCGCAAGCCGATCATGATGGCGATGGATTTCGGCCGCGCCGTGGTGCTGCTGGCGATCCCGGTCGCGGCCTGGTTCGGGGCCCTGAGCATCCCGCTCCTGATCGCCGTGTCGTTCCTGGTCGGGGCCCAATCGGTCGTCTTCAACGCCGCCTACGTCTCGATCCTGCCGTCGCTGGTGCAGCGCTCCGAGTTCTCGGACGCCAACGGCAAGCTGTACTCCAGCATGTCGGTCGCCCAGGTGGCGGGGCCGGCCGCAGCCGGGTCACTGGTGGCGTTGATCTCGGCCCCGGTCGTGCTGATCCTGAACTCCATCACCTACCTCGGTTCGGCCTTCTTCATCGGCCGGATCCAGGCCGTGGAAGTCGTGTCGCCGAGCGCAGATGACCGGCATCTGGCGAGGGAGGTGCGGGAGGGATTCGGCGCGCTGTTCGCCTCGCCGGTGCTGCGGGCGATTTCATTGAGCTCGGCGACGATCAACCTCGCGGGCTGGATGTTCCTGGCCGTCTACGTGCTCTACATGACGGACGACCTCGGGCTCTCCGCGAGCGGTGTTGGGTTCGTGTTCGCGTCCGGCGGTGTCGGGGCGCTGATCGGCAGCGTGCTGGCGCCGCGGCTATCACGTCGCTACGGCGTGGGCCAGACGCTGGTCTGGTCGGCGGTGGGATTCAGCGTCTTCGGACTGACGGTGCCGCTGGCGATCCTGGTTCCGGCCTGGGCGTTGCCGCTGGTGATCTTCGCGGAGCTGATGCAGTGGCTGACGCTGGTGGTCTTCAACGTGATCGCGCTCAGCCTGCGGCAGTCGCTGACCCCGAACCGGCTGCTGGGCCGGGTCGCCGCCTCGAACCAGGTGCTGGCCCAGGGCATGATGCCGATCGGGTCGTTCCTGGGCGGCGTGGTGGGGAGCGCCTTCAGCGTGCCGGCGGCGTTGCTGGCGGGCGTGGCGGGGATGTTCCTGGCGGCGGGGTGGGTCTGGTTCTCGCCGGTAATCCGCATCCGCGAGATGCCGCCGGAACCGGTCGACGGCGAGGCGGCCGCCTGAAAGCGGAACCGGTCAGCACAGTCCAGAGACCGTCACCCTTTGCTACGCTCAGGGTGACGGTCAGATGGGTATGCGGAATGAAATGACCACGCGGAATGACGTTCCACCGATTGCTCAGCTCGACTGGCCGGGGACGGCGGTCTGACCCTGGCCGGCCGGCGCCTCGGCGTCGCGCGGCTGGATGACCGGCTCCGTTTGGCGGGTGCCGACGATCCACTCCTCGCGCATCCACTGCGCCTGCCACGGAATGCCGACGCGGCTGTTGTCGTGCCCCGTGAAATCGACCAGGTAGAGCGGGATCCCGAGCGGGCCCCGGGGGTCGATATCGCTCACCACGCCAGTAGCTCCATCGAACTTTGCTTCGTGCGAGGTCGTGTACAGCACGCTGATGCCCATCACGCCGCGCTTGCTCTTGCCGCGCGGCAGGTGCACCTTCACTTCATCGCCAACCGCGAACCGTGCCATGGCGTTTCCCATCTCCCCGAAAGCATCCATTCGACGCGCGTGCGCACCGGCACCGCGTATGCACGTCAGTATACCGGGGGCCGGGCGACACTGACAGTCGCCCGGTCCGTACGCGCCACAGGATTGCCGTTCAAGAATCTCAAGGTGAAAATGAATATAATCAATTCAGTGTTGACAAATATTGATATCAACCTTAAGATCATTACATCGACCTGGATGACGTGACGCAACGTATCCGATCGCCGCCCAACGCCGGGCCCACCTTGCCACAACGATTCGTGGCCCCGTTTGTCGAGGAGTACCACCCTATGACTGATTCACCCAACGGCCTTGGCCACGCCCGTGGCCACCGGCTCTACCCCGTGCCGGGCCAATGCCCCGTCTGCGGCGAGGAACTGCACGTCACCCGGCTCGAATGCGGAACCTGCGCGACCGGCATCGACGGCCATTTCGCGCTCGACCGCTTCTCCCGGCTCAGCGCCGAGCACATCGCGTTCCTCGAGGTCTTCATCAAGAACCGCGGCGTGATCAAGGATGTCGAGGCCGAGCTCGGCATCTCCTACCCGACCGTGCGAGCCCGGCTCGACGAGGCGATTCGCGGGCTCGGCTTCCCGGCCGCGCCGGACGACGCCCTGCGGCCGAGCCAGGTCCGCGAGGAACGGCGCCAGATCCTGGAGGCGCTGCGCGGCAAGACGATCTCGGCGGACGAGGCGGCCAGCCGGCTGACGGCCCTGACCGCAAGGAAGTGACCATGACCGACACCCGTGAATCGTCCGGGCTCTCCGAAGAGCGGCTCGAAATCCTGCGCCTGGTGGAAAACCAGACCGTGACCGCCGAAGAGGCCGGACGGTTGCTGGAAGCGCTGGACCGCTCGGATCGATCGTACGCCGCCAGTCAGCCGACGGCACAGTTCACGCCGTTCGTGCCCACCGCCCCGATACCGCCACCGCCGCCGGCTCCGTCCATACCGCAGCGCAGCGTGCGGATCCGGATCACCAACATCGCCAGCGGCAAGCCGCAGATCAACCTGGTGCTCCCGTACCGGCTCGTCGATTCCGGCATCAAGCTGGCCAAGCGGTTCGCCCCGGAACACCTGCTCGACAGCCGGGACATCCGGCGCTCGATCGACGAGGGCTTCAGCGGACCGCTGCTGGACCTGGTCGACGGCGAGCAGCGGATCGAGATCATCGTCGAAGGCGACCCGGCGCCGGGCGGCCAGGGCGCCGTCAGCCGGGAAATGCGACGCGAGTTGAGGAAGGCCGAACGCGACCTTGACGACCTGTGACCAACCATCGAATCGGCCCGCGCCAGCGCACGATGAACACGATCAATAGGAAAGGGAGCAATCGTCCATGTCCTCGACGCACGCAATGACCCCCATCGCGGGAACCAACGGGTACCAGCAGCAGATTTCGATCGATCCCGGCCAGCCGCTCCAGTTATCCGTCTCCAACGCCAGCGGCGAAATCCGGATCGAAGGCTCCGATCAGGCCGGGGTCTGGGTCGTCGTCCGCCGCGTTGACGGCAACGCCGATCACGACCCGGACATCATCCCGGTCACGATCGATGTCGATGGCAACCGCATTTCGGTCCATCCAGACTGGGGCGTGGCCGGCGGGGTCGCCGCCCTGGCCCGCAAGATCAAGGATCAGCTCCAGAACGGCCTGAACCCGAACGATTGGGACCTCTCGAAGTTCCAGCTCCGGCCGGACCTTAACTACGACATCCGGGTCCAGATCCCGCGGCATCCGACCGCTGGATCGAAAGTCAGCGCCAAGACCGCGAGCGGGCAACTCTCGATCAACGATCTCGAGTCCGAGGTCGTGGCCGCAACGGCCTCGGGCCGGATCCATCTCAAGGCGATTCGAGGCAAGATCACCACGAACTCGGCCAGCGGCGCCATCATCGTCGAACGGGTTCACGGCAGCCTGGAGGCCAACACCGCCAGCGGCAGCCTGAACGTGGCTGACGGCGAGGCCTGGACCGCGCTCCGGACGGTGAGCGGACGCATCAACATCGAACGGTTCGTGATGAAGAACGCCCGCCTCGCATCGGTGAGCGGTTCCATTCACGCGGATGTCACGGCCGACAACGCCCAGGAATATTCGGTCTCGACGGTGAGCGGCAGCGTCCACCTCGACCTGCGGACGCCGGGGGCCGTGACCACCACCCTGGCGGCGCGCTCGGCCTCGGGCTCGGCCAAGGTCCGCGAGGAGTGGGTCTCGACCGGCCGGCGGTCCTGGACCGTGGGCAGCGGCGAG
>JBGTNF010000174.1:0-7046 GCA_041743205.1 Thermomicrobiales bacterium
CCGTGCCGATGTGCTCTACCAGCTGGGCGCGCTGGCGGCGTTCTGCCGGGCGGGCGGCATCGAGCTCCGCCACGTGAAAGCCCACGGCGCCCTGTACAACGTGGCGGTGCACGACCTGACCGTGGCGACGGCGATCGCGCAGGCGGTGCGGTCGTTCGATCCGGGGCTCCTCTTCTTCGCGATTCCCGGCAGCAAGCTGCACGAAGCCGGAACCGAGGCCGGCCTGACCGTCATCCGGGAGGCGTTCGCCGATCGCGCCTACCAGGCCGACGGTTCGCTGGTTCCGCGCTCGCGGCCGGGCGCGGTGCTCCACGACCTCGACCTCGTCGCCGAACGCATGGTGCGGCTGGTGACCGAGGGCGTGATCGAGACGATCGACGGCGAGACGTTGACGATGGACGCGGACACGATCTGCCTGCACTCCGACACGTCGAACGCGGTGGACCTGGCCCAATCGATCGTGTCCCGGTTCGCGGAGGCGGGCATTTCGATCCAGCCTTGCGGCGCCACGCCGTGAGATTCCGGAAAACGGCCGATCCAGGCGATTCGTTCGACGTGCGCCTGATGGCCGATCACGGGCTCATTTTCTCCTTCGGCGAGGCGATCGACGCCGGCCTGAGCCACGGGATAGCCAGCCTGACCGACGCGCTGGCTGCCGAATCGCTTCCGGGTGCGATAGATTATGTCCCGTCGTACACCACCATGGTCGTGTTGATCGAGCCGGGAGAGGCCGATCCTGCCCATATCGTCGCTCGCGTCCATGATCTATGGCAGCGAATCGCGGCCACGCCGGCCGCCGCCGGGGATGCCCGCGAGGTGGTGATCCCGGTCCGCTACGGCGGTGAAGACGGGCCCGACCTGCCCCATGTCGCCCAGGTCGCCGGGCTCGATCCCGCCGAGGTGATCCGGCGCCACGCCGCGGCGACGTACCAGGTTGGCGCGATCGGATTCGCGCCGGGGTTCGCCTTCCTGATCGGGTTGCCGCCGGAACTGGCCGTGCCAAGACGCTCGACGCCGCGGACCGCTGTGCCGAAGGGGTCGGTCGGCATTGGCGGCAAGCAAACCGGCATCTACTCGCTGGAAACGCCGGGTGGCTGGTCGCTGATCGGGCGGACCGCGTTGACGATGTTCGATCCCAACCGGGAGCCGCCATCGTTGCTCAAAGCGGGTGACACGGTGCGCTTCGAGCCAATCCTGATCTCGGCGCCGATGGTCGCGCGCCAGGCCGGCAAACATTCCAAATCGCCAGCGGGTGGTTCTTCCCGAGACGCGATCGAGGTGCTGGAGCCCGGCCTGCAAACGTCGGTCCAGGATCTTGGCCGTCCCGGGTACGGCCGGCTCGGCATCGCGCCGGGCGGGGCTGCCGACCGGTCGGTGCTCGTCGCGGGAAACCGGTTGGTTGGGAACCCCGATCACGCGGCCGGGCTGGAAATGACGCTCGCCGGACCCCGCCTGCGCTTCCTGCGGCCAGGCCGGATCGCGATCACCGGCGCTGATCTGGACGCCTGCCTGAACGGGCTGCGAGTCCCGCCCGGCGCCTGCCGGGTCGTTGGACCCGGCGATGAGCTGTGCTTCGGCAAGGGCGACGGGCGAGGCGTGCGCGCCTACCTCTGCCTGGCGGGCGGGATCGAGGCGCTGGAGTTGCTCGGCAGCCGCGCCACCGACCTGACTGCGGGATTCGGCGGCCACGAGGGTCGGGCATTGCGTTCAGGGGACAGGCTCCAGGTCGGCGTCGAACGAGCCGGCGATCGGGTGGCCGAACGCACGTCCACGATACCCGGTGGCGAATTCCGGGTCGTTCGCGGACCGCAGGCGGAGCGGTTCGATGTAGAGGCCTACGATCTCTTCTTTTCCAGGGAGTTTACGGTCTCGCCGCAGTCGAACCGAATGGGCGTGCGGCTGATCGGTCCGACGATCCTGCCGTGGGGCGGGGCTGACATCATCTCCGAGGGGATGGTCACCGGCGCGATCCAGATCACCGGCGAAGGGCAGCCGATCGTGATGCTCCCGGCCCGGGCCACGATCGGCGGGTACCCGAAGATAGCGACTGTGATCGCCGCCGACCTCGACCGCCTTGGTCAGCTCCGGCCGGGCCAGCGACTTCGCTTTCGCGATGTGACGTCCACGGTGGCTCGCGGATGGTAGGCTGACCGGCACCACGGGTCCGGCATCGAATGACGCCGGACATGCAGCTATCCGTCGACCCACGAGGAGTTCATCGTCCATGGCGCTCACGATCACCCAGTTTCCGGCCGGACCCATCGAAACTAACGCCTACCTCGTCGTGGATGACGCCACGAACGAGGCGATCGTGATCGACGCGCCCGCCGAGAGCATCGACCTGATCGCCGGCGGCATCGCCCGCACCGGCGCAAACGTGCGCTCGATCGTGATTACTCACGGTCACTGGGACCACATTGCGGACACCAACGGGTTGGCGCGGGCGCTCAACGTGCCGGTCTACGCCCACGCCGGGGCGGTCGACCGCATCACCAACCCGGTTGGCGATTTCCCGGTGGAGATCCCGCCGGCCACGGTCGATCACCAGCTCGACGAAGGCGACGTCCTGATGGTCGGCAGCCACAGTTTCACGGTGCTGTTCGTACCCGGTCACGACGAGGGGCACATCGCCCTCTACGACGCGGACAACGCTGTCTTCCTGGGGGGCGACGTGCTCTTCCCCGGCGGTCACGGCCGCTCCGATATCCCCGGTTCCGACCAGGCGGTAATGAACCGGACGATCAAGCGCCTGCTCGACCTCCCGGACGAGGTGGTCGTCTACCCCGGCCATGGGGCCCCGACCACGATCGGCGCCGAGCGCCGGTGGATGACCCGTTTCGGCTCCAATGCGTGACGTTTACGATTTGATGGTAGGGGTGCCGAGTTTGTCTCGGCTCCGGTGAGGCAAGCTCCGGCGAGGCAAGAGGCGACGCGTCGCGGAGATCCGGGCGGCTCCGTTCGACACACGAATCGACAAGACGCGGGATTGTCAGGCACGGTATTCGGTCGATTCTGGTCCGCCCCTACGAACGCTGCCTGCCAGTTTGTCATTCCGAGCTTGCGAGGCAGCGTAGCGGCATCTTGTGCGTCAATGAATTGAGGGTGATGAATGCCACCGTTTGTCCGCGCCACCCTATGTCATTCCGAGCTAGCGAGGAATCTTATGTCTTCACAAAATCGGGGTGACGTATGACCCCGTTTGGCCGCGCTTTTGAATATCAGCTCCGCAACGTCGTTGCCGACCTGCTGGCAGCGTTGGACGGTATCCCGGAGGACGCGTTCAACGCCTGGAAACCGGCGGCCGCGCGCGACGGAGGGCACGAGTTGAACACTTTCGCCGCGCTGGCGATTCACGCCGTCTCGGCGGGTGAGTACATGACCCTGCACGCCGTCGGCGGCCAACCTTCGCAGCGCGTTCGCGAAGCCGAGTTCGAGGCGACCGGATCGCTGGTGGAGCTCGTGGCTCGCTACGATCGGTGGCTCGACGGTGTTCACGCGCTGATGGCCGATTTCACCGACGCCGACCTCGACCGCCCTTCGTTCAGCGCGCGGTACACGGAACGAAACTGGCGGGCGGCGGAAATCCTGTTGCACGCGCTGGACCACACCGCGCTGCACGCCGGCCACGTGCAGGTGCAGCGACAGTTGTGGGAAACGGAACAAGGCTGGTGAGGATGGCGCGGACGTGAGATTTCGGCCAGGTGCGCTTCTCGACGTTGACCGCCGCTCCATCGCCGGCCTGCTGACCGCCAACACCATTTCCCAGGTTGGCAACCAGTTCAGCGCCCTCGCCATCCCCTGGTTCGTGCTCGCCACCACCGGGAGCGCCAGCCAAACCGGGATCACGGTCGCCGTCGGCGTCGTGCCGATGATCCTCGTCGGCATCTTTGGCGGCGCGATCGTCGATCGGCTTGGCTACAAACGGTCGAGCATCGTGTCCGATATCCTCAGCGGCGTGTCGGTGGCGATGATTCCATTGCTGCACCAAACGGTCGGCATCGCCTTCTGGCAACTCCTGGCGCTGGTCTTCCTGGGGGCGATCCTCGATGGGCCAGGCCGCACGGCGCGAATGGCGCTCTTCCCCGAGCTTGTGCATCGCGCCGGGTTCGACCTGGACCGCGCCAACGCCGGTTACCAAATCACGCAGCGGTTCGCCGAGCTGCTTGCGCCGCCCTTGGCCGGCGTCCTGATCGCGACTATCGGGGCCAGCAACCTGCTCTGGCTGAACGCCGCGAGTTTCCTGATCTCCACCCTCATGATCGCCCGGTTCGTGCCGGTCATCGCCATGAGCGCGAAAGCGCCGATGGGCGGATGGCGTGGTTACCTGGACGAGGTCGGGGAGGGGTTCCGGTTCGTCTTCGCCAGGCCGGTGCTGGTCTGGATGACGGTGTCGTTCGCGATCGGCAGCCTGGTCGCGGAGCCGCTCTACGCGGTGATCCTGCCGGTCTACGCCAACCAGGAGTGGGGCAGCGCCGCACAGTTGGGGCTTGTGTTCTCGGCGCTGGGGGCGGGCTCGCTGATCGGCAACGGGTTGTATGTGGCGCTGAGCCACCGCCTGAGCCGGGGAGCGATCCTGATCGGCGGGTTTGCGGTGCGGGCGCTGGCGTTCTCGGTGATGATCCTGACGCCGGACTGGTGGATCGTGGCGGCGGCCGTGTTCGTGGGCGCGGTGGCGCTGGAGCCGATCAACCCGATGACGATGACGGTGATGCAGGAGCAGGTTCCGGCCGGGATGCGGGGCCGGGTGTTCGGGGCCCGGGGCGCCCTGCAGACGAGCACCATGCCGATCGGGATCGTGGTCTACGGCTTCCTCATGTCGTCACTGGACCTGCACGGCACGCTGGTGGTGTTCGTGGTCCTGAACCTGGCGCTGCCGGTGCTGATGGCGACGAGCAAGGTGTTGCGGGACATCCCGCGTGTTGCCCCCGCGCAGCTGGAGGCAATTCGGGAATCCGGCTGATCCATTTGCGTTGAAATCATCGTCCTTCAATCAAGCGCTCTGACTGATTGTGGCCGAGGCTCATTCCTGCCGGAACGCCGCTTCAACGTTGCCCAACCGTTCGTTCCAGTCGCGTGGAATGGGTGTTACGCCGAGCTCTTCGATGGCGAACCGCACGATCGCCGCCAGCGAAACCGGTCCAGTAGGGATGTGCAGTTTGCTGAACGTGTCGGGCATGAACGGTCCAGATGGATCGAGAAGGCTCGACTCGACGTGAAGATGGGGATAGGTCCGCTGACCAGGACTGGTGGTTTCCGGCGTCCAGTGGAATGTCAGGAGTTTCCTTCCATCCAACAAGGCGAACTGATACCAGTACTTGACCGTCGTGATTCGGTTTGGTCCGTTTGCGGCATTCGAATCCTGAACGATGCGGAATTCCTGGCCGCCGGAAAAGGTCAGCGGTCGCAGACCGGCGAGAGTCACTGGATTGTTCTCGTTCAAGACGGCTGGATAGGTCGTATCGAGCTGTGGAAAGCTTCGTTCATGGACGGATATACGTGATTCAGTGACACAACCGACTACGGCTTGAAGCCCCTGAATGTAATGACGCAAGGCGGATTGGGGTGTGTTCCGCGGCACGGCTAATCTTCGCCGAAGGAAAGCAGCATTTCCACGCGCGCAACCTCCGGGTGATCATCATACGTCAACTCGCCCGAACGAAATTTTCGGCGAAATTCCTCGCCACTCATGTTCAGGTACTTTCGAGCCTGGCGATCGAGCAGCTCAACGCCTTCGGCCTTCGTGATGTACTCTGGTTGGACTTCACGGTATTTCATCGCGGCACGCGCCCGACGGGCGGTTTGGGCGGGCGTTCGACCCCGGCTTTTCGTTGCAACCATGACCGTCTCCTTACACCAGACGAGCATCCCAGAAAACACGCGTCATGTCTACGTGCATATTTGCATTATGTCGCCTTCGTGCAGGCTGGAACACCTGTCGGCATGGGCGGCTGACCGCTTACGGCACGGCCACGCGCAGCGTTGTTGGCCGTAGGGCCCCCGCCACGAGGGGGATGAGCAGGATCGTGGCCAGGATGGCGAGCAGGCCGTAGGAGCCGAAACCCACCACGAGGCCGGAGAGCAGGGCGGCGGCGGCTCCGGCGATGCCCATCAGCAGGTCGGTCGTGCCCTGGGCCGAGGGCCGGTCCTCGATCGGGATCGATTCCGTGAGTAGGGTCGAGCCCGCGATCAGGGTGCATGACCAGCCGAGCCCGAGCAGCGCCAACCCGATCCCCAGCTGGACCGTCTCGTGCCCGGTTGCGGTTCCGGCGAAAGCGCAGGCCCCCAGCAACAGCAGCGCCCCGACCAGCATCATCGGGCGCCGGCCGTAGCGATCGACCCCGATCCCCACCAAGGGCGAGGCCACGTACATGCCGGTGATGTGGGCGCTGATGATCACGCCCACGACCTGGATCGAGGCGCCGTCATGCTGCAGGTGAACGGGCGTCATCGACATGATCCCGACCATCACCGCGTTGCCGATGACGACCGAGCCGAGGCCGAGCAGCGCCGCCGGGATCGCCCGGATCTTCTGGAACGTCTCGTTCACCGACCGCTTCTGATAGACGTGTCCCGCCGCCTCGTCGCCGGCGGCGACCCGGATTTCGCGGGCGATCAGCAGCGGATCGGGCCGCAGGAACGTCGTGATCAGCAACCCGGCGACCACGTAGACCAGACCGGTCAGCAGGTAGGGACCGGCCAGGGCCGGGATCCCGACCGCTTCCGCCGCCGAACCCATCGGCGAGGCCAGGTTGGGGCCCAGCACGGATCCCACCGTGGTCGCCCAGACGACAGTGGCGAGCGAGCGTCCGCGCCGCTGTGGCGTCGATAGATCGGTCGCGGCGTAGCGCGATTGCAAACCGGCGGCCATGCCGCCGCCGGTCATGATCAGGCCAATCAGGGCCAGCGGAAAGAAATCGAGCAGCGCGCCGAGGACCACGGTCATGGTGCCGAGCACGCCAGCGATGTAGGCCAGCTGCAAGCCGGCTCGCCTACCCTTCTGCTCCATGACCCGGGAGACAGGCAGGGCGATCAGCGCGGCCCCCACC
>JBGTNF010000175.1:0-6681 GCA_041743205.1 Thermomicrobiales bacterium
GGTCCGCATCGACACCACCTCCGGCCACGCCGCGTCGACTCGCGCGAGGAGGTCGGCGACGGTCAGCGCGCCGGGCGTCAGGGTTGCCGCCGTTGTTGCCGGGGGTTCGGTTGCCGGTTCCGCGTCCGAGCCGCGGTCTCCACACGAGATGAGCAGCAACGCGAGAACGATGATGAATGGCAGGGTTCGGAAACGAGTCACGCGCAGGAATCCAGGTCACGAGAACGTCCAAGTCGCTAAACATGCGAGTGTACGTTGCGCCGCCCACATTACGACGCATCGCGCGTTTCGTGGGGGCGGTCCAGCGGGCACGAGGCATCCGCCTGCCGACAGGTTCGGCGCCCGCGAACGCGAAGCGTTGCCTGTCCAGAGCGCAGCGCAGCGATAGCGTGGGAACCGCCCGCTCCGCGTTCCGCCTGCTGCACGTGATGTGCCGTCCGGCTGCCCCGCGTGACCCCGAGCGCAGCCGAAGGGTCTCCTCGCCGGAGCGAACCCGGCGGCGCCGAAGATTCCTCGTTCCTCGGAATGACAATTCGGGAGCGCTCGACATGACGTGGGCCTGCGCACCTCGAAAGCCTGAAAATGTCTCACACACCAGGTCTCCGCACGTTCTATCCATGACGAACCGAACGAGCCTGGACGCCGGCTCCGCTCGCCCGATTCGCGCAACGAATGGTGGATAGGTAAACGCATTACGGGTCGTTTCGGCGTTCGGTTTCGACCGTGAACGTGGGACACGAGCTGGCGGGAGCAACCATGAGCATTCTGTCGCTGGGCCATCGTCGGCTCCGAATCGAGATTCACCTGGAGCGCACGCCCGCCGACGTCTCGTCGGATTTGGAGCGCCGGCACCGCGACCGGCAAGTGCGTGAGGCAGCCCTCGCCGAGCGCGCGACCTGGGAGCTTCATCACCTGTCCCGGACCGGCTGGATCCGGTAACCGGGCGCAACTCGGATGGGTTTCCCCTCCCGGCGCACGCAACGAGGTGAACTATGGACGCGATGATCTTCACGACGGCGGTTTCGATCCTGCTCTTGCTCGCGGCGCTGGCCCTCCGGTTCGGCGTCGATTCCCGGCCATCGTACGCGGATGGTCAGCGCAACTGGTGGTAGCGATCATCGACTGCACGCGAGCGAAACGGGCCACGGTTCCCTTGAACCGTGGCCCGCTGTCATGTCTCTGGATCGCCTTCGCTGGCGACCGTGTCGCTCAACAAGGCGTCGAGCGTGTCACGAAGCTCCCGCAGGCGAGAGTCGACCGCGGCGAGTCGCGATGCTGATCCCAACGGCAGGGACGCGAGGGTCCGGGCGATCGCGTTGACTTCCTGGCCGAATCGTTCCTCCCGGAACGATGTTGCGCCGAGCGTCGTGCCCAATGACTTCAATTGGCCCTTCGACGTTGGCGAGCCGGCGGCGGCGCGGCGGATGGCGCCAAGCAGGATACGAGTCTGGGCCTGGAGTTGATCATCGCCGCTGGCGAAGACGAATCCGAATATCTGGAGGAGGGTCCGTTTCGCGGCGTCCACATCGCCTGGCGGATTCACGTCGGCGTCCTTGAACGCCCGGCCCAGGCGCATCGCCGACTGCGCCGGCAGGGTCTGCTCCACGATCAGGTCGCGCAACGCCTCCTGCCGGGCGGCGTCGAGCCCCTGGAGCGCCCGGCTCTGCTTTTCGCTGAGGCGGCCCGCCTGGATGTCCCCCTGGGCCTCGGGAGTGAGTTTGCCCGTGCCCAGCAGCTGGAACAACCGGCTCCGCTTGATTCCCACGGCGTCGGCCACCGCGTCCCAACCCGGATCGCCCATCTGGCTACGCAGGGCGCGCAACGCGGACGCCCGGTCGACGGCGTTGAGGTCGTCCCGAATCACGTTTTCCATCAGCTGTTGCAACAGACGGCGTTCCACCGGCACGTCACGGACGATGGCCGGAATGTCCGAGAGGCCGGCCTGCTTCGAGGCTCGCCACCGCCGCTCGCCGTGGACGATCACGTAG
The DNA here is from genome assembly GCA_041743205.1 of Thermomicrobiales bacterium. Lineage (GTDB taxonomy): Bacteria > Chloroflexota > Chloroflexia > Thermomicrobiales > UBA6265 > JACCYX01. The sequence continues at coordinate 1,989 of JBGTNF010000175.1, forward strand.
CGGTCGTGGTCGGCGTCGAAGCGCACCACGATCGGTTGCAGCACCCCTTCGATCTCGATGCTGGCGGCCAGCTCGGCCAGTCTGTCCGGGTCGAATGTCCGCCGCGGCTGCGAGGGATCCGGCTGAATCCGGTCGAGGGCGATGTGTTTGGCCTCAGCCAGGTCGCGCACGCCGACGGCCTGGGGCCGAGTGTCGCTGAACAGGGCGTCGACGGTAAAACGCTTGCGTGGGCGCCGTTCCGCATCGCTCATCGGTCCGCGACCTTGCCGATCTCAACCGGCTTGGCGCCCGCTGCTTCCAGCCAGGTCCCGACCTCGCGGTAAGCCGCGGCGATCGACGACTTGGGCATGTACTGCAGCACGCTGGTGCGCTCGGCGGTCGATTCCGCGCCCTTGACGGAGAGCGGCACCGAAGGCAGGAGCGGCACTGCGGGGTAACGCTCTTCGAGTGTCAGCAGCATGTCCGCCGCCAGCCGCGAGGAATGGTGGACCTTGGTGGGCAGGAATCCGAGCACGGCCAGCTCAGGGTTCAGCCGCCGGATCCGGTCGATCGTTTCGAAAAGTCGGTGCAACACCATGATCGACAGCGGATGCGGTTCGATCGGGATCACGAGTTCCTTGATCGCGACCAGGATGTTGATGGAGATGATGTTCAACGCTGGCGGGGAGTCGATCAGGACGTAATCGTAGGCGGCGAGATCGGCGGCTCGCAGCCGGTGGTCGAGCTGCCGCTCGCGTTCCAGCACGTTCAGCAATTCCAGTTCGGCGGCTGCGAGATCAGGATGCGACGGGAGGATGTCGACCCCGACGATGCGGGTCGGCAGCGCCAGGTCGGCGATGCCGACGCGATCGTCCAGCAAGAGGTCGTAGACCGAGAGATCGATCGCTGTCACGTCGATCCCGGTCGCCATCGTCAGGCTGGCCTGGGGATCGAGATCGACGACCAGGACGCCCCTTTCGCGTTCGGCCAGCGCCGCCGCCACGTTGAGCGTGCTCGTGGTCTTGGCGGTTCCGCCCTTCTGGTTGAAGAATCCGATGATGCGGGTCATGGCGGGAGGGGCCTCTGGGTGGAACAGCCGATCCGGCCCTTGAAGGGATGCGATCAGGCGCCGCGCGGTCGATACCCGTCAGTGTGGCGCAGCGGGCGCCGCCGGGGCAACCCGACGTCGTGGTCCGAGGGTGCAAAAGCCCGGACGGATCGCACAGGCACGTCATTTCGAGCGCAGCGGTAGTCGAGGAATCTCGCCGGCCGGCCCTGCTGGATACGCTGGATACGCTCGATCGCCGCGGCGACATGGCGGGCGATCCGGGAATGTCGAGTTTTCAACAGGTGCTCGAATGAAGCGGGCCAGGCGTGCAAAAGCCCGGACGGGCGGGCCGTCCGGGCTCAGGTTCGTGGGGCAAGTTGATCGTCGTCGATCAGTCATTGAAAGTCGGCTCATTGGAAACGAACCGCGGTCGAATGCGCTCGCCAATCGTGATCAAGGCGCCGCCGAACGCGTGGCGGAACTTCGACGTGACGGAGACACGGGGTTCCCGCGTATGGGCGATCAACTGACGACGCGTGAGGTCGCGGTCGCGATCGAGCGCGCGCTGGTCGACGCTCAGGGAATTGAGGTGATACATCTTCTTGTGCTCCAGGTGGCGGCGCTGAATATCCAGGCGGCGGGCGGGTTTCGAGTCTCGCCTCTTGACGAGAATGGCGTCCTGACGCGGGTCGCCAGTGATGCCAATCAGATTGGGAAACATCTCCAACTCTCCTCTTTGCGCAAAATGGCGTGCAATCCTCCTCCCGATGTACCTGACATCGGGAAAGATTCACGAAACATGAAATCGAGCGTGACGTCGATCTGGATGGTGCCCGGGCTTTCGGCGATGCTGGCGAGGACCGCGAACGGGCCGGGAAGCGCGCACGAAAAAGACCCGGGCTGACGAGCAACCCGAGTCTTGATGTCGTGGACGTGATCGCCGATCAGGCGGCGGTCATGCCAGGCATGGTGACTTCAGGTTGAGGAGCGCGCGGAAAACGTGGGCTTGCCGCCGCTGTCGGGTGCCGGTCGTCATCATCATCGATTGCTCCTCCTTCCTGAACGTCGTGAGGTTCGTACCTATTCCGAATCCACTCCTGGATTGGCATGGCCCCAAGAGCTTGCGTTGGTGTTCTCGCCACCGCTCCTGCATCATACATGGGCCCAAACCAGAAGTCAACACCTTTCCTCGCTGTTTGCGATAACAAGGCGGGTGCGCGTTACGTTGGGGAGTTCGCTGTGCTTGCTCGAGATCCCGGCGCGGTCCACGGCCAGCGGATCGGGAGCGGGAACGGCAGCGACCGGTTGATCAGCACCGACACGCCGACCACCGCCCAGCCGCCGATGATATCGAGCCAGTAGTGGTTGCCGGTCACGATCACGGTTACGGCAAGCAGCAGGGTCAGGAAGGCGAAGAGCGCGCGACCGAGCCAGCGCCAGGGGAGTGCGGCCGAAATCATGAACCCGGCTACCATCGTCCAGCCGCAGTGCATGCTCGGCATCGCGGCGAACCGGTTGGCGGTCACCAACCCGGTCTCGCTGAAGTAATTGGGACCGTAGACGGCCAGGGTGTCAACGAACGGCCAGCCGTAGGGTTCCATGAACCGGGGCGGCGCGAGCGGGTAGAGCGCGTACCAGGGCAGCGCCAAGATCATGCTGATCACGAAGACCCGACGGAGGTATTGGTAGCGCACTGGCGACAGGACGAGCAGGATGATTGCGCAGGCGTAGAAACCGTACATGTAGTAGGCGTAGATATTGTTGAAGACCAGGATCAGGTCGCCCCGGTCGAGGACCCAGCGCTGCCAATCGAGCTCGAAGTTCAGGCTCAGCGCGCCTTGGTAACGCAGGATGTCCAGCGCGTTGTCGTACGCCACGCTTTCGGCTCGCGTGATGAACGTCTTGCGCGCCATCTTGTAGACCTGGAACAGCGCCAGGAAGAGCAGGATCTGGGATCCTGCCCAGAGCACGATCCGGGGCCAGTCACGGCCGCCCGGCCACTGCGGCTCCTGGTCTTTGGGCGGACGGAGGAAGTGGCCGGTCGAAGTCAACGTATCCAACTTTCACACTACGCAATCGGAATCGGCCATTTGTACCACGGCAGCCGGTAGGCGAGTGTGAAATCCACGGATTCGGTCAGAACGCGGTCAGCCGGTCCGGCGTGACGCGAATTAGCTGTGAAAAATCGGCCGCGAAGGCCTCGGGCGTCATCTTCAACGACTCGAAGCCGCCGGCGTACTTCTCCAGGTAAGCGGGCAACGATGTCGCCGGGAGGCTCGCGCCAGCGAGCTCCGCTGAGCCTTTCAGGATGACGACGTGGCCGCCGTGCTCGTCAGAGTTGAAGTTCAGCGACACGCGCGGGTTGCGTTCGACTCCTGCCAGTTTCACCGTGTCCGGCTGGCTGTAGATCAGGACCGCGTCGTCGTGCCACAGGAACCAGACCGGGGTTGGGAGCGGCGTCCCTTTCGCGCTGGTCGTCGTCAGCCACACCACCTGCTCGGTTTCCAGCCGGTTCACCGCCCGCTTGCCCTCATCCGTGGTGAAATCGATAGCCGCCATGATTGAAGCTCCTGCCGTGATTGCCCGCCGCGCGGCGATGCCTGGCATTGTCGCGGCGAACCGTCGATTCGGTCCACGCCTCCACCCTACGGGCCGATGGAGCCAAACGGAACTGCCGGTTCGGGCTGGCCGACCTGGGCAGGAACCGATCTCACATCGACGTGGGCGCGACGTTCGTCAGCGTCGTCAGGAGTTGCCGCCGGGGCGGTAGTTCGGGGCTTCCTTGGTCACCGCCACATCGTGAGGGTGGCTCTCGCGCAACCCGGCGTCGGTGACCTGGATGAACTGGGTGTCGTTCTTCAACGCATCGATCGAGCCGGCCCCGGCGTAGCCCATCGCCGAGCGCAGCCCGCCGACGAGCTGGTAGACGAGGGGAGCCAGCGAGCCCTTGTAGGCGACCCGGCCCTCGATGCCTTCGGGAACGAGCTTGGAGACGTTGCCGATGTCTTCCTGGAAGTATCGGTCCTTCGAGAACGAGCGCGCCCGCATCGCGCCCAGCGAACCCATCCCCCGGTATTCCTTGAACCGCTCACCCTGAAAGATGATGACCTCGCCGGGACTTTCGTCGAGACCGGCGAAAAGGCTGCCGAGCATCACGCAATCGCCGCCGGCGGCGATTGCCTTGGCGATGTCGCCCGAGAACTGGATGCCGCCGTCGGCGACGACCGGGATTCCCTTGGGACCGGCGACTTTTGCGACCTCGTGGATCGCCGTAATCTGCGGTACCCCGGTGCCGGAGACGACGCGGGTAGTGCAAATCGACCCCGGCCCCACGCCGACCTTGACGGCGTCGGCCCCGGCCTCGATCAGCGCCGCCGCCGCCGCGCCGGTGGCGATGTTGCCGGCCATGATCGGGATCTCGAACTGGCGCTTTAGGTGGCGGACCATCTCGATCACGCCGATGTTGTGACCGTGCGCGGTGTCGACGATCAGCAGGTCGACGCCCTTGGCGACCAGGGCGTGGGCCCGTTCCTCGGCATCCTTGCCGACGCCGATCGCGGCCCCGACACGGAGCCGGCCACGCTCGTCCTTCGTCGCGTTCGGGTACTGGATTTTCTTCTGGATGTCCTTGACCGTGATCAACCCGGTCAGGAACCCGCGTTCGTC
>JBGTNF010000176.1:0-3819 GCA_041743205.1 Thermomicrobiales bacterium
GCTCAGTGACGATGGCGTGGGTGCCCCGTTCGATCAGGCCTGCTGCGACATGTTCGCCGAGGCCACCGGCTCCACGGTCAACTTCATCAAGGGCGCCACGTCGGCAACCGAGCGGCTCACCTTCCTGCAGCAGACAATGGCCGCCCAATCGGCTGACATCGATGTTGCCCAGATCGACGTCATTTGGCCGGGTATTTTCGCCTCTCACGCCGTCGACCTCACCGATCAGGTCGGCGACGTCGAATTCTTCGAGCGCATCCAGGCGAATAACACCGTCGACGACGTACTTGTCGGCCTGCCCTGGTACACGGACGCCGGGTTGCTCTACTACCGGACCGACCTGCTCGAGAAGTATGGCTTCGAGGCCCCGCCAGCGACCTGGCAGGAACTCACCGACATGGCGACCACCATCGCCGAGGGTGAAGTCGCGGCGAACACGGCTTTCACCGGATTCACCTTCCAGGGAAATGCCTACGAGGGACTTACCTGCAACGCCCTTGAGTGGCAGTTCTCCAACGGGGGCGGCTCGATCATCGAGCCGGACGGCACGGTGTCGATGAACAATGAGCAGGCCGTCGCCGCGCTCGACCGCGCCCGGGGCTGGGTCGGCACGATCTCGCCGGAAGCCGTCACTGGCTACGACGAGGAAGCGTCACGGGGCGTCTGGCAGGGCGGCAACTGCGCCTTCATGCGCAACTGGCCGTACGCCTACGTGCTGAGCGCCGCCGACGACTCCGTGATCAAGGACAACTTCGCGATCACGCAGTTGCCGATGGGCGACGGCGACGGAGCCTCCAACGCGGCGACCCTCGGCGGTTGGCAGATGTTCGTCTCCCGCTACTCCGAGAACCAGGACGCCGCCAAGGCGTTCGCCAAGTTCATGGTGTCGCCGGAGCTGCAGAAGGCCCGCGCCATCGAGCGCTCGGCGCTGCCGACGATCGGCGACCTGTACGAGGATGCCGACATCCTGGCCGCCAACCCGTTCTTCGGCGAGCTCTTCCCGGTCTTCGAGGGCGGCTCGGTGGCCCGGCCGTCCACGCCATCGGCTGACCTCTACGGCGAGGTCTCGCTGGAGTACTACACGGCGGTGAACGAGATCCTTACCGGCTCGGCCGAGGCCGCGCCACGCGTCGAAGAACTTGCCGCCTCGCTCGAAGACATCATGGCCGACGTCTAGCCTCGTTTTGGCGGGCGGACCTGAGCACCTGGAATCGGGCGGGCTGCGCTACGGCGTGGGTCGCCCGATTCGCCATTCCTGACAAGGGGTCAGACCATGGAGCCAGAGATAAGCGCAGTTGAAGTGAGGCCGCCGACGCCAATCGCGTCACTGTCTCCCCGGACCTCTGAGCGAAAGCGGTTTTCCGCCTGGTCCGGCCCCAAAACCGCCGTCGGGCGCCAGCAGGAGCGGTTGGGGTGGTTGCTCGTGCTGCCCAGCCTGATCGTCGTCTTCGCCGTCGCAATTTATCCCTTGTTCGAGACGTTCCGGCTGAGCTTTACCAACGCCCGGCTCGCCAGTGCCCGCGAAGTGCGCAATGTTGGTTGGGAGAACTACCGCACCCTGCTCGAAGACGACACGTGGTGGACCGCGATGCGGAACACGCTCGTCTTCACGGTTTCCTCGGTCACGATCGAAGCGATCCTGGGCATGATCGTGGCGCTGACGATCCACTCCCAGTTCCGGGGCCGCGGGCTCGTGCGCACGTCGATGCTGGTGCCGTGGGCGATCCCGACCGTCGTCTCGACGCTGCTCTGGCAGTGGATGCTCAATGACACGTACGGCGTGATCAACTCGATCTTCATCCGGCTCGGGTTCATGGAGGCTGACCGGAACTTCCCATGGATCGCAAATACGGCGACCGCGCTCGGCGCCGCGGTGGCGATCGACGTCTGGAAAACGACACCGTTCATGGCCCTCCTGCTGCTGGCCGGGCTCCAGATCATCCCTGGCGATGTCTACGAAGCCTCGCACGTCGATGGCGCCACCAAGTGGCAGCAGTTCTGGCAAATGACGTTGCCGCTGGTCAAGCCCGCTCTGCTCGTGGCCCTCATCTTCCGGACGATGGACTCGTTCCGCGTTTTCGACCTGATTTACGTGCTCAAGGGCGGCGCGACTGAAACGATCACCGTGGCGATCTACACCCAACAGTTGTTGATCCAGTCGTCCCGCATCGGCGCCGGGTCGGCGGCGGCGGTGGTGGTGTTCCTTTGCATCGGGATCATGGTCTTCGGCTATTCCCGGTTGATCTCGGTCGAGGAGAGCTAGCGATGACGATGTCGATCGAACCCAACCGCATCAACTCCATCCAGACGTCGGAGTCGGAACTGGACCGTATCCGCTCGTCGTACCAGAAGTCAAACAAATCGTCGCTGCCAACGGTATTGGGCAAGATTGGATTCTGGCTGCTGATCGTCGTGATCGTCGTCTACACGCTCTTCCCGTTCTATTGGGCGATCGTGTCGTCGATTACGCCGACCAACGACCTGTACACGACGCCGGTCAAGTTCTGGCCGCAGTCATTCACGCTCGAGCACTACGAAACGGTGTTCAACAACGGCAACTTCATGCGGGCGTTGCTGAACTCGGCGATCGTGTCGTTCTCGGTCGTCGTGCTCGCGCTCATCTTCGGCACGCTCGGGGCCTACGCGTTGGGGCGCCTGCATTTCCGGGGCCGGACGATCATCCTCTACCTGATCCTGTCGATGACGATGTTCCCGGCGATCGCGATCCTGGGTTCGCTCTTCCAGGTCATGCAGGATTTCAACGCCTTCAACACGCTCTGGGGTCTGGTCATCGTCTACCTGACGTTTACCCTGCCGTTCACGGTCTGGGTGCTGACCAACTTCTTCCGGGCGATGCCCGCCGAGCTGGAACAGGCGGCATTGGTCGACGGCGCCACGCCGATGCGCGCGCTGTGGGACATCCTGATGCCGCTGGCGGTGCCCGGCATGGTCACCACGGCAATGCTCGCCTTTATCGCGGCCTGGTCGGAATACCTCTATGCCCGAACGTTCACGCTGACGTACGACGCCAAGACCGTGCAGGTCGCGATTGCCGAGTTCACCGGCAACCAGGCCTTCGAGCAGCCGTTCGCGGTGCGGATGGCGGCAGCGGTGGTGGTCACCGTGCCGCTGCTGGTCGGCGTGCTGATCGTCCAGCGCCGGATCATCGCCGGCCTCACGGCGGGCGCCGTCAAGGGCTGACCGGCACCCTCGTGATGGCTGGCGTTGCGCTGTCCAGCGCCACCTCAATGTCAGCCAGCTTCTGACAAGGGCGGACCTGGCGTCCGCCCTTTCCTCATGACTTGCGGTTGGCGTGGTGCCGGTAGGCCCAAGCCGTTCCCAGGAAGAGGATGCCGCCAATCAGCCAAATTGGCCCCCACAACACTGCGTACCAGATCGCTCCATCGTCGTTGCCATTGAGCGCGCGGAAAGCGCCGCTGGCAATGTCGCCCAATCCGTACAGGGTCAGGAAACCGCCGCCTAGCCAGGTGAGACTTGACAACAGTCGCCTCGGCAGGGATGACCAGAGGTCGAAGGTGAGGCAGAGCGGGATCAGGCCTCCAATTACTTTGATCAACGTCGTAATCCACAGCGTGACCACGAACGCCGTCTCCCGTCGTTCCGCCTGGTCGCGCAGTGCTGGTGAGAGTTTATCCGCCCCGACCATGCCGCCGAGCGCCCAGTAGGCGCTGAGCAGGGCGAAGGCAGCGGCCCAACAAAACGCGGCTGCTCCGAAGCCGTGGAGACTTGGGCGCGCGTCGTCTGGCGGAATTCCAAACATTTTTGATCCACCTCTGGCAAGTTGGCCATTCATGACGC
>JBGTNF010000177.1:0-1603 GCA_041743205.1 Thermomicrobiales bacterium
AATGGCTCGATGTTTTCCAGAACCAGAATGACATCGTAATCCGACCACGCGTCAAGCACCGCGTTCGGGATGGCGCGTGTGCTGGTCAGTAGCATCGCCCGCACCGTGTTGTGGCCCTCGGCCCACGTGATGAGGCGGGGAGTCACCGGAACGGTTTCAGGTTTCTGAGTGGTTGGCATAGTCCAACTCCGGGGCGGTCGAGTCGGGCCGAGACAAGCTCGGCAACCCTACGGTTTCGCCAATTCCCCGAGAAGTTGGCGCGCAACGGACGCTTCGTCCCAGGGCGTGTGGTCGTAGCCGACGATGATGCTTTGCTCATGGCCCTTGCCGGCGAGCAACACCATGTCTCCCGCTTCGGCCAGGTCGAAGGCGTGGGCGATCGCCTCGCGCCGATCGACGATCCGGTAGAACGATTCGCCCTCGACCGCGCCATGGCGGCGGGCGCCCGCGGCGATTTCATCGATGATCCGCTCCGGATCCTCATTCCGAGGGTCTTCGTTGGTGAAAATGCTGATGTCGGCGCCGTCGGCGCACACCGCGCCTTGAAGCGGCCGCTTGCCTGGGTCGCGTTGGCCAGCGCTGCCGGTCACCACGATCACCCGGCCTCGCTGGATCGAGCGCAACAACTCCAGGATCTTTCGGAGCGACCCCGGCGTATGGGCGTAGTCGACGACAACACCAAAAGGCTGCCCTTCGTCGATCAACTGCATGCGGCCTGGAACGCCCGTTGCCGTACGCAACGCCGCCGCCATCGTGAGAACGTCGACGCCGGCGGCGTGGCCGATCCCAACCGCGATCAACGCATTGTCGACATTGAAGTGCCCGATCAACGGCATGTCAATCGCAACAACATTGCCTGCGAGAGCGAGATCGAAAGCTGTGCCGCTTGCGCCCACCTGGATGTCCGAGGCGGCGATGTCGGCGCTTCGACCCATGGAACTCGTTCGCAGCACGGTGGCGCCGTCTGCATACGGGAGGGCGGACATCGCTCCTGGATCGTCGGCGTTGAGGACGACAACCCCGGCTTCAGCAGCGACGCGCTCGACCAGGAGCGCCTTGGCCCGCCAGTAGCGTTCGACCGTGCCGTGGTATTCGAGGTGTTCGTGCGTGATGTTCGTGACGCCGGCGATGGTGAATCTGGTCGTGTCGAGGCGATGCATCGAAAGGCCGTGCGATGTTGCCTCCACGATGGCGTGGCTTACGCCGGCCGCTGCCATTTCCCGGAGATACCCCTGGAACAGGTTGCTCTCCGGCGTGGTCTGGTGAGGAAGCGTGTAGGCCACGTCGGGGCCGATCCTGATCCCCACAGTGCCGATCACGCCCGTGACCAACCCGGCCTGGCGAAGGATGTGGTCGAGCAGATAGCTGGTCGTGGTTTTGCCGTCGGTGCCGGTCAGGCCGATGACCGTCAGTTCGTGGCTCGGGTTGCCGAAGAAGTGAGCTGCGACCCTGGCGAGGGCCGCCCGCGTGTTGGGGACGACGATCTGCGGGACATTGGCCGGCATGGCGCGCTCGACCAGCAGCGCGCCGGCCCCAGCCGAAAGGGCCCGGCCAACGTAGTCATGGCCGTCGAAATCAGCGCCGCGGAGCGCCACGAAGAGAT
>JBGTNF010000178.1:0-4672 GCA_041743205.1 Thermomicrobiales bacterium
GCCAGCAGCGGCGCGGCGGCATTGGTGGTGGCTGGGTCCGTGGCAGGGCGCGAGCCGGTTTCGATCAGCGTTGCCGGCTGCGGTTGGCGTTCGGACGGGATGCCGCCAGTTTCCACTACGGCAGCCGGCGCCTCGGTGGCAACTTCCGCCTCGGCCGCCAGGTTCTGCCCCGGCGTCCACCCCGCGTCGATCGATTCCATCACCGTGATCGCATCGTTCCAGCGCTCGTCGACGGTTGGCGTCCAGGCTTCGTCGTAGGCGAGGTCGGCCCCGAGGATCGCCACTATTTCCGTGCCGCCGCCATCGGGCGTCGAGCGAGCGAGGACGAGGCAGCCGCCCGCGGCTTCGGTCGAACCGGTCTTGGCGCTCAGCACGCCGAACTGGCCGAAGAGCTGATTCGTCGATGTGCCGGCGTACGGTGTCGCCTCCGGCCCAACGCTGGTGAAGGCGTAATCCGGCAGGGCCGCCAGCTCGCCGAGCAGGGAATCGGCGGCCAGCTCGGCGTAGAGCATTGCCACGTCGTGCGCGGTGGACCACGACTCGTCGGAATCGTCGCCATCCGGGTTGGCGAATTGGGTATCGGCCAGGCCCAGCGCGGCGGCCTTTTCATTCATGGCCTCGACAAACGCGGCAATGGCCGTGGCCGGGTCGTTGCTGCCGGAGAGCTGCGCGCCGACTTCGCGCGCCAGGGCCTGGGCCGCATCGCCGCCGGAAGCAACCAACAGGCCGGTCAGCAACTGCTCGACCGTGAGCGTGTCGCCGGGTTGCAAGCCCATCGCCGAAAACCCCGGCTCGACCATGTCGGAGCCGGCGATCACGATCTTCTGGTTCGACTCGAAATGGTCGACAACGACGAGGGCCGTCGAGATCTTGACGACGCTGCCGACGAGGCGCCGTTCACCGGCGTTGCGTTCGAGGATGACCTCGCCGGTGGCGGGATCGAAGGCGAAGACGCTGCCAGCCGATACCTCCGGCGCCTCGATCGCACCCTGGGCCGCGACGATCGGCCCCAGCAGCAGCGACAACGCCGTCATCATGGCCAGGCTTATCGCTCCGGGGCGCAGCCGGGCTCGCCATCCGCTTCGTGTCGATACCGTTTCCACATTCGCCCCCGCCGCCCACGATCGCCAACCGATCCGCTTCCAGAATCCCGTGCGACAGTGTACCGTGACTTCTCGTCAATGTCCGTACGTCGGCATCACCGATCGCTATGTAGCCACCGGGGCTTGGAAACCCCGTGCCTCGCAAACCCGACCAGGTCTATTCAATGAACGCGCTTGACTCCTTGACACATATCAGTCGGCGCTGATACAGTACGTACACCTCAGCCTTCCCTTTCTGAGGCGTCCAGAGGCGGTCACGGGGCTCCATCCCCCTGTGATCGCCGTCTGGTATCCCTTCTCCCGAGGCGCCGGCGATCCATGCCCCACATCCGAGTTCCCGGCCTTCAGCCTTCTCCCCCGATAACCACTAACGACATCATCTCCACCATGTTCGCCAACCAGGCAGACTGGCTCATGCGCAACGTCTCCGGCAAGGTCCACCCGACTGGCTGGACGCCGCCGATCGGCCCCGGCACGTTGGTTCTGGCCGGCTCCCACGGCGTGGCGGTCACTCAGCCGGATGCGGATGCGGTGGACGACACGCTGGACTGGCTCGGCGCAACCGAATCGGCCGACGTGCTGGTTTGGTCAGCCACCGCGAACCCCGTGGCCGAGATGCGTCTCCTCGCCCGGGGCGCCCGCGACAGTTTCCGCCCGCGCTGGATGTGGCGCCCGCTCGAGGGGCCGCTGCCGGAGCCAAGGATCGAGGCCGATGTCGACCTCGTCCTCGCCGCCGCCCGCGACCTGCATGCGTTGCGCGCGACGACGAACGTTCCCTACGTGTCCGATCAGATCGGCAAGGTCCTGGACATCGCCACCGACCCAGGATTGCCCCGGCGAACGTGGATGGTGCTCGCCCGCCAGCGACGTCGATTCGGCGATGGCCCGGTGGTGGGCGTGGGCATCCTGCACCTGACCGGGGACAACGGCGATCTCGCGGGTGGGCTCTACAACCTTGGCGTCGATCCGGCCTGGCAGGGTAAAGGGATCGGAACCGCGCTGACGACCACGATTTGCCGGATCGCCCGCGACGCGGGCGCCCGCCTGGTCGCGCTCAACGCCACCCCCAGCGGGGAACGCATCTACCGCCAGCTCGATTTCGCCGTGGCTGGCAATGGCCAAACCTGGTTCCTGCCGGGCCCGGTCCTGCGTAACCGGCCAACGCGGGATCAAGTCGCCGCCGCTGAGACAATTGCCAGTGGCGAGGTCGAACGGCTCGATCCGATGATCGCGGGCTGGCAATGCCTCCCAAACGGGGAATCGCCGATCCGGTTCGCGGCCCGGTTCGGGCAGCGGGAAACCATCCGGTGGTTGCTGGAGCACGACGCGGACCTCGACATCGCGCCGCTCTGGACGGCGGGGTTTCGCGAGGAGGCGACTCGCGCGGCAAGAGACGAGCGCTGGCGGAACCGGCAATGGGGTCCGGAGGCGCGGACGCCGCTCCACGACGCCGTCTGCGAAAACGATTCCGCCCTGGTGCGGATGCTGCTCGCGGCCGGGGCCGATCTCACGATCCGGGATTCGCAGTGGCAGGGGCGGCCGCTGGAATGGGCCAACGCCCTTGGACACCCTGACTTGGCGGAGCTGATCCAGGCGGCGATGTGACGATCAGCACGTCACGTGCGCGGCGCGGTCCGTTCCCGCAACCAGGCCGCGAACTGGAGGGTCGCCTCTTCAAGGCTTCCCTCGCGCTCGGCGACGGCCAGCACCTGGTCCGCCAGCGCGAATTCGTCTCCGGTGTAGTCAACGCCGTTGATATCCAGAAACACCACCAGGCAATGCGTCGCCGTTCGCTTGTTGCCATCAAGGAATGGCTGGTTCTGGGAGATGCCGACGGCCAGCACGCATGCCTGTTCGACCAGATCCGCTCCCCCGTAGACCGCCGCTGCCTGAGGTCGCTGGACCGCGGACGCCAGGAGATGCTCCGAACGCAATGGGGCGGCATGCCATCCCATTTGCTCGAGCACCCGCTTGTGGAAGGCAATCACCTGCTCGATGGTGAGGTATCGCGTTTCCATACCTGTGCGCTACCTCTCCGCGAGGTACTTGTACGCTTCATGGAATCGCGAGAAGACGCGGTCAGACGCTTCCTCGAGTTCGGGATCGAGAACGTAGACGGTTTCGGTGCGGGTTGGCGTAAAGCTGATCGTGTCGCCCTTGTGGAGGTTGTACTTGTCCATCGCCTCACGGGGGATGGTGACGACGTAGCTGTTGCCTTGTTCGCGGATTTTGGACTGAATCATTGGTGTCCTCCTGCTGGTCGGTGACGTTGCAATCACTTTACCACAGTCCGTGCCTACGGTACATACCGTAGGCACGGTGATCACCGCATGGTGGGGGCCGAGACAAGCTCGGCAGCCCTACGAAATATCGTTGCGGTAGGCGTCCTCGATCGAGCGACGCACGGTCGGCAGCGCGGCCACGATCGCGTCGAGGCCGGAGCGCATCTGGGCCAGCTGGTCGGCGCTCGGTTTCGCAATCCGCACGTTGGGGTACACCGAACCGGTCAGCCCCTGCCGCAGGGTGGCGATGAACTCGGCGATCGCGTCGCCGGTCGCGGGGTCGAGCACCAGCCGGTTCTCGTTGAACACGTTGCCGAGCCCGTAGGCGCGCTCGCCGACACCCTCCCAGGTGCTCCAGACCATCGCCTCGGCTGGCAGGTCGCGTGGAATCGACAGCGGTTCGCCCGGCAGCAGCATCGGGTTGACCACCGCCGCCAGCGCCGCCTCGACGCGCGCCAGGCAACCGTAGAGGTCGGCCAGGGCCACGCCGCGCCGTTCGCCGTAGGATCCGGCCCGTTCACGCACCGAGTCCAGGGAAACGTGCAGGCGCTCGATCTCGACCCGGTAGTGCTCCCGGACGCCGGCGATCTCGTCCGACACCTGGGTCGAGAGGCGCGGCGATTCATCCGCCGTAACCTCGATCCGGGTCAGCCGGGCGTCGAATTCCCGCGAGCGGCCCACGGCCTGCCGCAGGTCGTGCTGGAATTCTTCCCGGAGTTCGCGCAGCGCTTCGTCGTCCAGCGCCAGCGCCAGGTTGCGCGGCGCGATCTGACGGGGGGAGGAAGCCGCTTCATCCTCGGCCAATGGCGCCGTGTCCTGGGCGTCCGGCGATCGTGGCGTCATCGTTCCCAGCGTCGCAAGCGTGGCCATCGACTGGCGGATCCGGCGCGGCCCGGTGAGCCAGAGTTGCGGCCCCTTGTCGCCGGCTTCCTTCATATAGAGGTAGGCCACGAGCCCGAACAGCGCGACGAGGACGACGAGAATGAACAAGAGCCAGAACATATCCATGCCGGAAACCGCCTCTTTCGTATCTGGATGGGGCCGCTTCCCCGTACCTGACCATCTTAGCGATTTTCCGCGGGAACGGGTTCCCGGCCGGGATGACGCGCCACCGTCCGGCCGGCGCCCGCGCCCAACCATCCAGTGCTACACTCGAATCCCGATCCGGGGTCCGTTCACTCCCCCGCCGGCGGCGCCGGCGCCAGCTTCACCCTCACGCGCGAACCAAGGAGCCTGCGGCCCATGCACCTCATTCGCCGATCCGCCACCGCCAGCGGCGCCCCACCC
>JBGTNF010000179.1:0-8268 GCA_041743205.1 Thermomicrobiales bacterium
TGGTGCTCGGCGGCGAAGCCGAGGCGATCGTCCTCCTCCAGGCCGGCGCGCCGGCTGACGAGGAGCGCACCCGGGTCCACGTGGTCGACGGACGGGCGGTCGCCATCGACGGCGCCGGGACGACAGACGACGGCCTGGCCATCGCCGAACAGGTCGCCCGGGCGCTCCAGGCGTCGCTGGTCACGGTGGAACTGGCTAAGACGCAACAGGGGCTCGTGGTCTGGGATGTCTTCCCGGTCAGCGATTTCCGGTTGGCCCAACCGCTGGGCGACGTGACCGTGGCTGGAGCAATCGCCCGGCTGGCGATTGCGCAGGCGCAGGCGGCCGAAGAAGCCGGGGAGGGGAGACATGGTTTCGTCCTCACCGCCTGACGTCGCCGCCGGCTGGTCGGCAATCGAGCAGGCGGATATCGCCCTCCTTCAGGGGCTGGTCGGCATCGAAAGCCTCTCCAACCGGGAGGGCCAGGCGGTCGCCTGGCTGCGCGAGCAGATGGCGGCGCGCGGCATGACGGTGAAGGACGACCCCACCGGCAACGCCGTCGCCACCGTTGGGTCTGGCGAGCGCCACATCGTGTTGCTTGGGCACGTCGACACCGTCCCAGGCCGGATCCCGGTCCGGATCGAGGATGGCGTGCTCTGGGGCCGCGGCGCGGTCGACGCCAAGGGCCCGCTGGCAACCTTTGTAGCGGCAGCCAGCGCGGCGGCCAATGACCTCAACGTCCGGGTCACGGTGGTTGGCGCGGTCGGCGAGGAAATCATCGGCTCGCCTGGCGCCACCCAGGTCGCGACCTGGGACCCGCCGGATTTCTGCATCATCGGCGAACCCAGCGGCTGGGACGCACTTTGCCTCGGCTACCGGGGTTCCCTTTCGCTCATCTACACCCTGCGGCAATCGACGCGGCACACGGCGGGACCCGGCGAATCGGTGGCGGAGGAGGCGGTCCAGTTCTGGAACGGGCTCCGGGCCGAAATCGACCGCTGGAACCGCGAGGCGACGACCAGTTTCAGCTCGATCGGTCACTCGCTGCGGGCGTTCAACACCCGCGGCGACGGCCTGACCGACGAGGCGACGCTCTCGATCGGCCTGCGCCTGCCGCCGGATCTCGACGTCGACGGGTTGCTGGAGCGGATTCGGTCGCTGGCCGCGCCGGCGCACATCGTGATCGACGGGTTGCAGGACGGCTACCGGACGACCAAGCAGAGCGCCCTGGTGCCGCCCTTCCTGCGCGCGATCCGGGGCGAGGGAGGGACGCCCCGGTTCACCCTCAAGCTCGGCACATCGGACATGAACGTGGTCGGCCCCGCCTGGCATTGCCCTATCGTGGCGTATGGTCCGGGCGAATCGGCCCTCGATCATACGCCGGATGAACGGATCGTCCTCGCCGATTACCTGCGCGCGGTGCGGGTGTTGCGCGAGGTGCTGGTGGCGTTGAAGGCATGATCGGGCAAGGACACGGACCATGACGACGGTTATTTCGACAGCGGGCATCAAACTGGGGATCCTGGTTTCGTTCCTCCGCCAGGAGGAGAAGCTGATCCTCTCGGCGGCCCGGGCGCGGGGCATGACGGTGACGCCGATCTTCGACCGCGAGCTGGCGCTCAACCTGTCGGGCCCCACCGCCGCCGACAGCGGCGTGGAGATCGACGTCCTACTCGACCGCAGCGTGGTCCACTCGCGGGCCGGCTACACGCTCTTCGCGATGGAGCGGTGGGGCATCCCGACCTTGAACTCGGCGCAGGCGGTGACGGTGTGCGACGACAAGGCCCGCGCCAGCATGGTGCTGGAGGCGGCCGGCATCCCATCGCCCCGAACGTTCATCGCCTATTCCGAAGAGTCCGCCCTGAAAGCCTGCGAAACACTTGGCTACCCGGCTGTCCTGAAACCCGTCACCGGGTCATGGGGACGGTTGATCGCCCGCGTCAACGGCCCCGATCAGGCGCGCTCGATCATTTCCCAGAAGTCCGAGCATGGGTCATTCCACCACGAGATCTACTACGTGCAGGAGTTCATCGAGAAACCGGGTCGCGACATCCGGGCCTACGTCATCGGCGGCAAGATCATCGCCGCCTCCTATCGCACCTCGGCGCACTGGATCACCAATGCCGCCCGTGGCGCGGTCTCCGTACCGTGCCCGGTGACGCCGGAGATCGAGGAACTCGCTCTCCGCGCCTGCGATGTGGTCGGGGCCCGGCTGGCCGGGGTCGACCTGATCGAAACCGACGAAGGGTTGAAGGTGATCGAGATCAACACCGGCGGCGAGTTCAAGGGGTTGATGACCACCACCGACCGCGACATCGCCGGCGAGATCGTCGAGGAGGCGGCTCGCCTCGCCCGCGAGGGCGTCAACAATTCGGCCTACGCGATGGTGTAATTGGAGCGGACTCTCCACCGATCGTCATTCCGAGCTTGCGAGGAATCCCTGCGCGAAGCGCTTCGGCCGAAGGCCGACTGAGGATTGGCCGACATCCAGGGCCGGCTTCGTCGTCGTCGGGCGCTTCGCGCAGGGATGTCTCGCTGGCGCTCGACATGACGAATCTGGGACGGCCAGAATCGGACATAATCCGCGGTCAGCGTTTATCCTGAATACAACAGGCGTCGAAGGGGACACGGTCCTTCGCCACCGGCCACTAGCGAGCGGGGACATGGTGCAAGCCCCGCCGGCACGAGCGACTGGATCAAGACCCCCGAGCTTCCGGAAGAACCCTGGTCCGCCAGGCAGTAGAACCGGACGGAACCCCCGTTATCGGGACATGGGTCGACACACGTTCGCGTGAACCGACCCGGCGAGGCGGCCCCCCGCGAGGGCGGCGGCGAACAAAGGTGGCATCACGGCGCGGAGTCCGCCGTCCTTTGACCTGGACGAGCGACTCCGCGTTTTCCATTGTTGGGCCGGGGGAGTGAACCCCGGCCGGGAGAGGAACATCCGTGTTTTCCGATCGACGGATTGGTGACCTGCCTGACGAATCGCCCCTCCGCGTGGGCGTGCTGCTATCGCGCGTGCGGGTCGAAGAGAAACTGCTCCTCGCCGAACTGGAGCGTCGTGGCGTCGAAATCGTCCGCTACGACGACCGCCAGTTCACGCTCGACCTCGGCGACCCGAGCATGACCGGCTGCGACGTGATTCTTGAACGCTGCATCAACCACCTGCGGGCGCTCTACACGCTTAAGGTGCTCAACGACTGGGGCATCCCGACCGTCAACAGCTACAACGTGGCCAACACCTGCGGCGACAAGCTGCTCACCAGCGCCGCGCTGTTCAAAGCCGGCGTGCCGACGCCACGCACCGTGATCGCCTTCACGCCGGAATCGGCCGTCGAGGCGATCGAGGAGATGGGCTATCCGGTGGTGCTCAAGCCGGCCGTCGGCTCCTGGGGCCGCCTGCTGGCCCGCGTCAACGATCGCGACGCGGCAGAGGCGCTGCTGGAGCACAAGGTCACGCTTGGTTCCTTCCACCACGGGGCCTTCTACATCCAGGAATACGTGGAAAAGGGCGGCCGTGACATCCGCTCGTTCGTGATCGACGGCGAAACGATCTGCGCGATCTATCGCGACTCGCCCCACTGGATCACGAACACGGCGCGCGGGGCGCAGGCCAGCAACTGCCCGGTCACGCCGGAACTGGCCGCGATTTCGGAAGCCGCGGCAGCTGCGGTCGGGGGCGGGGTGGTCGCGGTCGATCTCTTCGAAACGGCCCACGGCTTGCAGGTCAACGAGGTCAACTACACGATGGAGTTCCGGAACAGCATCGACACCACCGGGGTCAACATCCCGGAGAAAGTGATCGATTACGTGCTCAAGATCGGCCTCGCGAACCGCGCCCGCAAGGCGGAACGGCTGGCCGTCGCGGATTGACGCATGGGCGGATTTTACCCGGCATGTCGTAGGGGAGGGCCCGTGTGCCCTCCCGTGGATGCGTGACCAGAAGTTGCGCGGGCCGGCACATAGGCCGGCCCCTACGACGAGGGCATCGGTGGCCGGTATGGAAACGTGTTGTAGGGGAGGGCCCGTGTGCCCTCCCGAAAGATGGGGAAATCGCATCATGCTCAACGTCTCGGTTATCGGTGGGTCCGGCTATGCCGGCGGCGAACTCGTCCGGCTCCTGCTCGCGCATCCGGAGGTGTCGATCAAGCAGGTCACCTCGGAGCGCAACGCCGGCAAGTTCATCCGCGCCACCCATCCCAACCTCCGCAAGCGCACCGATCTGAAGTTCGTCAAATCGACCGACCTCGAGCCGTGCGATGTGCTCTTCCTCGCCCTCCCACACGGCGTCTCGATGGAGAAGCTGCCGGAAGTGCGAGACATCGCGCCGATCATCATCGACCTCAGTTCGGATTTCCGGCTCAACGATCCCGGCGATTACCCGACCTGGTACAGCCACGAGCACAACAACCTCGATGCCCTGGGCAAATTCGTCTACGGCATGCCGGAGCTGCACCGCGAGGAAATCCGGATGGCGGACTGGATCGCCTCGCCGGGCTGCATGTCGACCACGTCGATCATCGGGCTCTACCCGCTCTTCCGGGCCGGGGTCGTCGACCCCGCCATTCCGGTCGTGATCGAAGCCAAAACCGGCTCGTCCGGGTCCGGCGGTTCGCCCGGCCTGGCTTCGCACCACCCGGAGCGGGCCGGCGTGGTCCGCTCGTTCAAGCCGACCGGGCACCGTCACACGGCCGAGATCGTCCAGGAATGCACCTTCGCGGGCCGCACGCCCCGGATTTCGTTCTCGGCCACCTCGACCGACGCCGTGCGTGGCATCCTCGCCACCTCGCACGTTTTCACGAAGGAGCCGCTGGAGGACAAGGACCTCTGGAAGATCTACCGCGCCGCCTACAAGGACGAACCGTTCATGCGGCTGGTCAAGGAGAGCAGCGGCATCCATCGCTACCCGGAACCGAAGATTCTCAGTGGCTCCAACTACGGCGATGTGGGCTGGGAGATGGACCCGCACTCGAACCGGATCGTGGTCCTCGCGGCCATCGACAACCTGATGAAGGGCGCCGCGGGCCAGGCGGTCCAGGCGTTCAACATCCGGCTTGGCTTCCCGGAGGAAACCGCGATCGACTTCCCCGGCCTGCACCCGGTCTGACACGTCATGTCGAGCGCAGTCGAGACATCTCGCTCCCCTTGCAGTCCACTCCAACCGTCATTCCGAGCGCCAGCGAGGAATCTCCCGGCGCAGCCGGTATGTGTCTGGCCGGTAGTCTGGTACCGCTTCGCGGGGGATTCCTCCTTCGTCGGAATGACAGGACGGGGTAAGGCTCATAAACCGGTAGGGGGCGATCCCGTATCGACCCGTGGCTGGCCAGTACGAGATTCGTAGGGAGGACCTTGTGTCCTCCCGTCGTTGGGAAATACACATGCTCGTGATCAAGATCGGGGGCGGGGCGGCGATCGGCGCCGACGCCTTCGCCAACTTCGCGGCCGATGTCGCCGCCATCGATGAACCGCTCGTCATCGTGCATGGCGGCAACGCCGAGTTCAGCGCCCTCTCCGACGCCCTCGGCATGCCGCCCCGCATGGTCACATCCAATTCGGGCCGCGTCTCCCGCTACGTCGACGCCGTGACGATGGACGCTATGCTCATGGCGTACTGCGGCAAGCAGAACAAGCGGCTCGTCTCCGCCTTCCGTCACGCCGGGGTCAACGCCGTCGGGCTCTCAGCGATGGACGGTGGAATCGCCGTGGGTCGCCGCAAACCGGTGATCCGGGGCACGGAAGACGGCAAGACGCGGGTGTTTCGGGACGACCACGCCGGCACGATCGAGACGATCGACACCACCCTGGTCACGACCCTCATGGACGCCGGGTTCGTCGTCCTGCTCACCCCGCCGGCCCTTGCCGACGAGGGCGTGCCGATCAATGTCGATGGCGACAAGCTGGCGCTCGGCATCGCCGAAGCGCTGCACGCCGACGGGCTGCTCTTCTTCTCCGACACGCCGGGGTTGCTCGCCGACCGCTACGACGAGACGACGCTGATTCGCCGGATCGACGCCGTGAATCCGGAAGCGGCGCTGGAAGCGGCGGCGGGCCGGATGGTGGTCAAGGTAGAATCAGCGATCAAGGCCGTCGAGCGCGGGGTGGGCAAGGTCGTCTTCGCCGATGCCCGCGTCGCGTCCCCGGTGTCGCGGGCGCTGGCCGGCGAGGGAACTGTCGTGAGCAATTCGAACCAGGCCAACGGATGAGCAGGACGATCGAGGCGGTGGTCTTCGACATCGGCGAAACACTGGTCGACGAAACCCGTCACTGGGCGGCCGTCGCGCAGTACGCCGGCATCCCGCAACTGACGTTGATGGGGGTGCTCGGCGGCCTGATCGAACGGCGCGAGCATCACCGCAGCCTGTTCGGCTACCTCCAGATCGAATCGGTCGATCCCAACATCTTCGGCTACCAGATCGAGGAACGCGACCTCTACCCGGATGTCGTTTCAGTCCTCCGCCAGCTCAAGGCCGCCGGTTACCTGATCGGCATCACCGGCAACCAGCCGCTGGGCGCCGTGCAGCAGGTGGCGGCGCTCGGGTTGCCCGTCGATTTCGTCGGGTCGTCCGCCGAGTGGGGCATCGCCAAACCGGATCCGGGCTTCTTCAAAAGGATTGCTGCCGGATTGGGTCTCGGCTACAACCAGATCCTCTACGTCGGCGACCGGCTGGACAACGACGTGTTGCCCGCCCAGGGAATCGGTATGCACGCCGCTTTCATCCGCCGAGGACCCTGGGGTTACCTGCACGCCAAATGGCCTGGCGCCGCCGATGTCGAGCACCGGATCGACGGCCTGGCCGGCCTGCTGAAGGTGCTCGAACGCATCGAGGCGAAATCGTAGGGGTCAATCTCCGTGTTGACCCAAACCACGCCACCTTCATGCCACGGGCAAATGGCCGTTGGTCGAAACATCCGATCGGGCACGCTGGGTCAACACGGAGGTTGACCCCTACGCATATCGAGAGACCCATGACCATGTCCACCGTTTCCACCATCGCCAACCGCTCCGACGCCGAGGTGCTCGACATCGAACGGGCCGACCTGATCCCGCTGTATGCCAAGCGCGACATCGCGCTGGTGCGTGGCGAGGGCTCGTACCTCTTCGATGCCGCCGGCCGTCGTTACCTCGACGCCATGAGCAACTACGGCGTGGCGTCGCTGGGCCACGCCCACCCACGTTTCACGGCAGCCATGACCGAGCAGCTGGGGTTGCTCACGACCGGGCACCAGAGCTTCGGCAGCGACGTTCGCGTCGAGCTCCTGACCGAGATCGGCAAGCTCGCCCCGCCGGAATTGCCCCGATCGTTCCTCAGCAACTCCGGCGCCGAGGCGGTCGAGGCCGCGCTCAAGTTCGCCCAGGCCTTCACCGGCAAGCAGCGCCTCGTCGCCGCCCGTCGCGGCTATCACGGACGGACCCTTGGCGCCCTCTCCGCCACCGCCGACAAGAAGTATCGCGAGCCGTTCGAGCCGTTGCCGCTGCCAGCCGCCCACGTCGCCTGGAACTCGGCCGAGGCGATCGAGGCCGAGATCGACGACGCGACGTCGGCGATCATCCTCGAACCGATCCAGGGCGAGGGCGGCATCCACGTGGCCGATCCGGAATATCTCCGGGCCGTCCGCGAGATTGCGACCCGGCGCGGCGTACTGCTGATCGTGGACGAAATCCAGTCCGGTTTCCGCACTGGCGCACCGTTCGTCTCGGTCGCGGCCGGAATCGTGCCCGATATCATCGTCACCGCCAAGGCGATCGCCAACGGCTTCCCGATCGGGTTGACGCTGGTGACCGAGGCGATCAGCAGCTCGCTGCCGGGGGGAGCCCACGGCTCGACCTTCGGCGGCAACCCGCTCGCCTGCCGGGCCGCGCTCGAAACGCTGCGGATTGTCCGTGACGACGATCTCTACGGCAACGCGGCGACCATCGGCGCCGAGATCATGAGCCGGATCGAGGCGCTCGATCATTCCGGTATCCGCGCCGTGCGCGGACGTGGCCTGATGATCGGGATCGAGCTCAAGCAGAAATCGACTCCGGTCTTGCGGGGCCTGCAGGAGCGAGGCGTGCTGACGCTGCCGGCCGGCACGACCGTCATTCGCCTCTTGCCGCCGATGATCTGGGGCCTCGCGCAGGTGGACGAACTGATGACCGCGCTCGAAGACGTGTTGTCCTGACCCCGATTGCACGGCGTCCCTTCGTGCGTCACGATGCGTTAGGCCCCCGATGTGTCACGCGGCGCACGTTCCTGATCGGCGCCGGAGTGGCGGCGCTGGCCGGCTCCGGGGCGGTTCGCGCGCAAA
>JBGTNF010000180.1:0-9684 GCA_041743205.1 Thermomicrobiales bacterium
GAGACGGTTTCCCTGGGCTCGGCGATGGCGGCCAGGTGGTCCATCGGAATCGCGGCGTAGCCGATCGGGACATCCTCCTGGGTGTAGGTCAGCGGTTGCCAGGCGCGGGTGAGCAGCGGCTCGAAGAGGTTCCGCGTGTGCCGGCCCAGCTCGCTGGTGGCATCGGGCTCGACGTCTCGCAGTTTCGTCGCAGCGTCCCCCGTCAGCCGGAAGGCAATCTCCCGGCCGATTTGCGGGCTGACCCCGCGCAAACCGCGCACCAGCACGTCGGCCAGCGTGGCCGCCGGTTTGCCGCCGGCCAGCAGGGTTTCCGCGCTCGCCGAGGTCAGGCGCCGCGGGTCCGGCTTGTCGGGTGGTGGCGGCATCGTGTAAGGCAGCTTCGGCAGCACAGGCCGGACCCGGCTCATGTGCGCGGTCACGCGCTTGGCGCTCTCCATGATCACGCCCTCGGCATCGACCAGGATCAGGTTGCTGTGCCGCCCCATGATCTCGACGATCAGCTCGACCCGGTTCATGCCCGCCGCCCAGGGGGCGTCTTCCGGATCGTGGTCACCTTCCGCATCGGACTCGTCGTCATCGGGTTCGGGTTCGGCACGATCCGCAAGGGCGTGTTGGCCGTCCAGGCGCTTCACGATACTGAGCCGGATCATCCGCTCCAGGGCCGGTTGCTCGATGCCGATCAGGAAGCCACCGCGCACGTACTTGCGCAGTTGCAAGCCGAACGGGGTGATCAGGCCGGGGTCGGTCGAGGGCAGGCGGTCCGCGAGCCACACCGCCGGATCCTCCGAATCGGCGCTCGCGACCAGGGCGTGCCTTCGCCGGTTACCATAGACCTCGGCGGTGAAAGTGGTGGCGTTGACCAGGCCGAGTTTCTGGATGCGCCCATCGAGCACCGTTTCATTGAGTTCATCGGCCACGGCGGCCACCGTCAGTACATCGAACATGTCACACTACCCCTCTCGGGATCGCCACACCGGCGCTGCCCACAAAGTTTTCACCCGAAACACGCATTGGGAGAACCGCGCCTTGACCCAGCCGTCCGACCAGGCCCCTGACGACGAGTCCAACCGCCATACCCCGGTCGATCCCCGGGTTGCCGCCGAATGCGCCGAAGGCAACGCCTTGATCCGGCCCCTGTTCGAGCGGCATTCGACCCGGGTCTTCATCATCTCGGGACCGTCCGGCGTCGGCAAGGATTCCGTGCTCGAGAAACTCCAGCGCGTGTACCCGGACGCCCGCTACGTGGTCACCGCCACCTCTCGCCCGATGCGCGAGGGCGAAATCGACGGAGTCCATTATCGCTTCCTCGACCGGGCCGATTTCGAGCGCAAGATCGAAGCTGGCGAGTTCGCCGAGCACGCACTGGTTTACGACAACCTCTACGGGGTGCCCCGGCGCCCAATCGTGGACGGGCTGGCTGAGGGTCGCCACGTCATCATCAAGGTCGACGTGAACGGCGCCGCCACCTTGCGCCAGTTGATTCCCAGCGCGGCCTCGATCTTCCTGCTCCCGGAATCGATGGAAGCCCTCTGGCGCCGCCTGCACGATCGTAAGAGCGAGCCGTTGGACGTCATCATGAAACGCTACCGCACGGCCTGCGTGGAGCTCCGTGAGATCGACAACTTCGATTACGTGGTGTTCAACGAGGCTGGCAAGCTCCGGGAAGCGCTCGAGCGCATCGTCACCATCATCGACGCCGAGCAGCGCCGCGTCGACCAACCGCCGATTACGCTGGCCTAGGCTCCCATTCGGCGCCCGTCCATCAAACAGGTGAAGAATCGACGACCGCCTCCCACGCGTCGAGATACGGCTCCAGCCAGGTGCGGAGCGGCAGCGAGCGGTCCCACCAGTCGAGCGCTTCGTGGCCGGGCCGGGCCGCGTACTCCCAGACGATCAGGCGCTCATCGATCAGGTAGAGCAAACCTCGCTTGCGTGCGTCCGGACCGGATGATCCGGAGCGCGCGAGATAGGCGTGCGCGAACCGCCGCGCCAGGGATTCACCGTCGGGTTCGAGCAAGAACGTCGAAAACTGCCGGGGGAGATCGGCAAGGCCATCGCCGTAGTGGCACGTCATGAGGTCGACCAGGCCCGTGATCGCGACCACGTCGCCGTCGATGGTTCCCACCATGTTGTTCCGGCTGAAGTCTTCATGAACTACGGAGTAACCGGTCGGCTCGGCGAGCGAGCGGCTCGATTCAACCAAATCCCGAACCCAGGCACCGTCGTCCTGGCTGTGCGCCCCGTGGCCGAACGCCAGGCTGGCGTGGTTCAGCGCCCGGCCGATCGTCCGGCCGAGATACCCGCCGGGGAACGGCTGGATCGAGCCGGTCGCGATGTCGAAGGCTCCGGCCACCGGCGACCTGGCCTGGTGAAGCTCCCAGAGCAGTTCGCCTTCCGCCTCGGCCAGCGACAGGCGCTGGGCTGGCGTCAGCGCGGCGTAAACATCCGGATCAGCCAGCAACAGTCCCGGTTGTCGCGGCATGGCGGCGTAGCCCCACGGCCACGGAAACGGCTCCGGCTCATTCGAAATGAGATAAGGCCAGGGTGTGGGCACGGTGGTTTCCCACGCAATCACCCCGGCAAAATACCGCTCGGTCGGCAATTGCCAGTCGTAGTGCGGCGCCGCGCGGATCACGAACTCGCCCTGGGTTGACGTCACGAAGAAGTTCTGACCGAACAGGCCAAAGGGCATGGCGGCGGTCGAAACAAGTTCGCCCAAGCCCAGCTGGGTGAGCACGGCCTGCACCTGGCTGTCCGGAATTTCGCCGAGCCGATTCGAGTAGAACATCGGTTGCGTATCTCCGGAGTCCGTCCACCGTCTACCGATTGCTTCCCAGACCGGCATTTCGAGGAGCCCATCTCTGCTTATCTACCCTTACTTGACTGGCGGCAGCACCTCCCCCACCGTCATCCCGAGGAACGAGGGATCGCCCGGCGAAGCCGGTATTGCGGGTCCGCCACGCGCAAGTACCGCCTTCGGCCGGGGGGTCCCTCGTTCCTCGGGATGACGATCGGAGTGGTGATGGCATCCGGCTGCAAGATTGGTGCGGCTAACCAGCACCCAGACTGGTCCGGCGAGCCGACACCACTGACACAGCGGCCAAGCGTTCGGGCTCCACGAAGGAGCCTATTCGCTTCCATGCAATGTTCGCCGCAATGGAGCTTGGTGGGCATCGTCCGCGATTGTGCATTCATGGTTCTGATGGAATCAAGTGGTGGTGCCGAAGGGGAGACTCGAACTCCCACGCCTTGCGGCAACGCATTTTGAGTGCGCCGCGTCTGCCATTCCGCCACTCCGGCGAGTGCCAGCGCAGTGTACCGCAGACCCGGCGCGCATTGCACATGGAGCAGCGCTGGGCAACGCCCTGCCCAACCAGGCTTCAATCGACCCGACGCCTGCGGCATACTACCCACGTCGCCGCGCCTGCGACCCGCCGATTTACTCCGTCCCACCACGCCGAGGTCGTTTCCGGGTGTACGTGCTTGAGCCAATGACACAGGAAGACGTCGACGAAGTCGGTCAGGTGGAGCGATCGTGCTTCACCAACCCGTGGCCACTGTCTGCCTACCGTCGCGAGCTCAAGAACCCGGAGCAGAACTACTACATCGTCCTCCGCGACGATCCGGCCGCCGAACATCATGAACCCGACGACGCCGATGCCCACAACGGCGAATACGACCTGATCGCGGCCCGCCCAGTCCCCAGACGTCCGCGTCGGTTCACCTTCTGGCCGCTTGGCCGCCGCCAGCAAAGCGCCGAACCGCCGCCGATCATCGGCTTCGCCGGGATGTGGAACCTGTACGACGAAGCGCACATCACCACAATCGGCGTTATCCCGGAGCTCCGGGGACGCGGCCTGGGCGAATTGCTCTTCATCGCGATGGTCGACGAGGCGATCCGCCGCCGGGTCAACTGGGTCACGCTGGAAGTGCGGGTCAGCAACGCCGGCGCCCAGGCGCTGTACCAGAAGTACGGTTTCACGATCCAGGGCCGGCGTCCGCGCTACTACAGCGACAACAATGAAGATGCCTTCATCATGTGGTCCGCCTCCCTGAAGGATCCGGACTACCTGCGCCGGATCGAGGAGCGTCGCCGCCGGCTCACCCACAAGCTCAGTTTCGACCAGGAGCCGAGTTCGCGATGACCTCGCCAACCCGACGCCGCGAGGCGCCCCGCTCGTGAACATCCTGGGCATCGAAACCTCGTGCGATGAAACCGCCGCCGCCATCGTCGTTGACGGTCAGCGGGTGCTGTCCAATGTCATCTCTTCGCAGATCGACATTCACCGCGCCTACGGCGGGATCGTGCCCGAGCTGGCGGCCCGCGGCCAGGTCCAGGCGATCATTCCCGTCGTCCGCGCGGGGGTGGCCGAAGCCGGGATCGGCTTCGGCGAGATCGACGCGATCGCCTTCACCCAGGGACCCGGCCTGGCGGGATCGTTGCTGGTCGGCGTCAACGCCGCCAAGTCACTGGCAATGTCGCTCGGCCTGCCGCTGATCCCGGTCAACCACCTCGAAGCCCACGTCTACGCCAACTGGCTGCAATTGCCGGGGCAAGAGACGGCTCCGCCTCCCTTGCCGGCTATCTGCCTGCTGGTCTCCGGCGGGCACACCGAGCTGCTGCTGATCCGGCGCGTCGGCGAATTACAGGTGCTGGGACGCACGATCGACGACGCCGCCGGCGAAGCCTTCGACAAGGGGGCCAGGTTGCTGGGTTTGGGCTATCCCGGCGGACCGGCGATCCAGGCGGCCTCGGCCGGTGGCAACCCGCATCGGTACGCGCTCCCCCGTTCCAGCCTCGGCGGTTCGCTCGATTTCAGTTTCTCCGGATTGAAGACGGCCCTCCTGCGCGAAGTCGACCGGTACCGGATCGTCGAAGACGCGCCGCGAGCCGACCCGGACGCGCTCTTTCCCGAACACCGGCCGCCGCGATCCCGCGACGACTTGCCGGTGGCCGATTTGGCCGCGTCGTTCGAGGAGGCGATCGTCGACGTGCTGAGCGACAAGACGCTCCGCGCCGCCCGCGCGCACGGCGCCCGGTCGATCCTGATCGCCGGGGGTGTGGCCGCTAACCGCCGACTCCGGGACCGGCTGAGTCAGCGGGTGGCCGAAACGTGGCCCACCGCCGATCGGCCTGACGTACGCTGGCCGGATCTTTCGCTTTGCACCGACAACGCGGCGATGGTCGCCGGGCTGGGTTACGTCGAATACGAGCGGGGCGTCCGTGGCGGACTCGACGCCGATGCGTTTCCCCGGTGGCCGATCGGTTCGGCGCGGACGAGCGAACCGTCGTCAAACGAACACGCAAGGAGACCTGGTGACGAGTACCGATCCTGATCTTTACGAAGCGACCCTGGAGCAGGGGCTGGACCTGGCGACCGAACTCGTGGTCCAGGCGGGAGCGATCTTGCGGGACCGCCTGCAAGGTGAACGTGAGGTGGCCCACAAGGGCCTCGTCGATCTCGTGACCGACGCCGATCACGCGTCGGAAGCGCTGATCTGGGAAGGACTCAAGGCCGTCTTTCCCGGGCACCGGATGACGGGCGAGGAAGGCTCGGTCGGGGCCGAGGTATCCATGGCCGAGCAGCCGTTCGGCTGGGTCTTCGATCCCCTCGACGGCACCACCAACTACGCGCACCGGTACCCGCATTTCGCCGTCTCGATCTGCCTGGAGCACAATGGCGAGCCGGTGGTGGGCGCGGTCTACGATCCGATGCGGGACGAGCTGTTCGCGGCCCGCAAAGATCGCGGCGCCACGCTCAACGGTGTGCCGATTTCCGTTTCCGCCACGGACTCCCTGCAACGCTCCCTGCTGGCCAGCGGATTCTCTTACGACCTTGAGGACCGGGCCTGGCAGATGGTGCTCTGGGAGCATTTCAACAACGCTGCCCGAGGCGTGCGCCGCGACGGCGCGGCCGCCCTGAATCTCTGCTGGGTCGCCAATGGGCGGCTCGATGGCTACTGGGAGCGCCCTGTGCAATCGTGGGACATGGGGGCCGGGGTCATCATCGTGCGTGAGGCGGGCGGAATCGTGTCCGGCCTCGAGCACGATGGCTTCGACCTCTACTCGCCTGAGGCGCTGGCCGCCAACCCGGCCATCCACCGCCAGATGCGTGACGCGATCGCCAGCGTGCTCATCAGCGCGAATTCCGGATAGGCAAACCTGGCGCTGGCTGGCGGTGTATGATGATCCCCACTGCGAGAATTGACCCAGGGTCGAAGGCGTGGAAACGGGATCCTGGACTGCCGGGCGCCTCGCCCGGATTGCAGTCGCCGTGGATTGTGCGGCAACCGGACGAGCCGTGTTCGGTGAATCGCCACCCATCACCCCTGTGCATGCCGGCATGCCAGGAAGGAGGTTAGCGCCGATGAAACTGATCCTCGCGGTGGTTCAGGACGAAGACACCGATGCGCTCACGGAAGCCCTGATCGGGGCGGGGTATCGCTTCACCAAGATCAGCACCACCGGGTCGTTCCTGCGGACGGGCAACACCAGCCTGATGATCGGCGTCGAGGATGCCGGCACCCAGGGCGTGCTCGATATCCTGCAGCGAACCTGCCGCCGCCGCACCCAGATCGCCGTCCCGTACTCACCCGCGCTGGAGCCGGGCCTGCTCTACATGCCGGAGAACTTCGAGGTCGAGGTCGGCGGCGCCGTCGTGTTCGTCGCCAACGTCGCCCGCTTCGAACGGATCTAGCGAGTTCCATCGCGCCCTACAGATTCAAGTGCCCCAAAGGTTGTCATTCCGAGGAACGAGGCAGCGAAGCGATATCCCTGCGCGAAGCGCTTCGGCCGAAGGCCGACTGGTCGTCCCGAACCCCCACCGACGGCTGCGCAGTCGAGTGCTTCGCACAGGGATCCATCGCAAGCTCAGTAGACTGTCCAGCGTATCGTGACACCTTCCCAACCGTCATTCCGAGCTTGCGAGGAATCTCCCGGCGAAGCCGGTATACCTCACCCTGGAGCCTTGTACCGCTTCGCGTATCCAGCAGGGCCGGGATCCTTCGCAAGCTCAGGTGAGGGTGTTGACAACCGGCCACGATACGGTGGACGGACTTCTCAGTACCGTGTCTACCGCTCATTGTCATTCCGAGCGTGCGAGAAATCTTCGTTGCCACGCCATGGCTGGGCCAGGATTCCATCGCTGCGCTGCTTTCGTCGGAATGACAAACAGCCTTGGACGCTGTACTCAGGATGACGATGGGTAAGGTGTTGGCAATCTGCCACGATACGGTGACTTCGCAATGTTTTGCAAGGTGTCAGTTCCGCGTGTCCGGGGCGATGACCGGCTCCCTCTCGACTGGCCCGGCGTGGTACAAGGGTGCGTGAGGGTGCATTCCCTCAATCCATATCCGCACCGCCACCACCAAGGATTTCCTCGTGACAGTTATAACATCCAACTGGACTGACCGCGTATCCCGCGACGCCATCGTCGACGTTTCGAAGCAGCTCGTCTCGATCCCCAGCGTGAGCGGCGACGAGCTCGCGGTCATGACCTTCGTCCAGCAATGGCTGGACGAGCGCGGCATCGGCTATGTCGTCACCGCCAACGATCCCCTCCGGCCAAACGTTATCGCCACCGTCGGCGATCCCACGAGCGGCCCGGTCATCGCCTTGAACGGCCACCTCGACACCGTGCCGGTTTCGGACGCATCGTCCTGGCGGACCGATCCCTTCGAGGGCGTGGTCAACGACGAGGGAACCCGCCTCTACGGGCGTGGCGCCTCGGACATGAAGAGCTCGGTCGGCGTGATGATGACCATGCTCGAACTGTTCAAGGATGCCGATTTGACCGGGGCCCTTCAGGCGCACATCGTCTCCGACGAGGAAGTTGGGGCACGGTTCGGCACCCTCCACGTGCTCGACGAAATCGAAGCCGGTAACTTGCCCCGGCCGGATTACGTTTTCATTGGCGAAGGTAGCGAACTCAAGGTCCGCAACGCCGAGCGCGGCGGTCTCGCGATCAACGTCACGTTCCTCGGCAAGGCCTCGCACACCGCCGCCGCCCGGGTGACCGGTATCAACGCGATTGCCAAGGCCGCCAGGGGCATCCTCGCGATCGAGGAGCACCTCGAACAGTTCCACCCCTCGATCGGTCACCCGGTGATCAGCGTCAACATGATCGAGGGAGGGGTCGCCCACAACGTGGTGCCAGGTTCCTGCACGATCTCGATCGACCGCCGCCTCATCCCCGGCGAGACGAAGGAAAGCGTCGTCGCCGACATCGTCGCGAAGTTCGACGCGATCGCGGACGAGGACCCGGACTTCCGCTACGAGCTGGACATCGACCCGGACGGCTCCTACATCGCCGCCAACATCACACCGGAAGATTCGCCCCTGGTGCAGGCGTTCCAGGAGAGCGTGCGCCGGGTGCTTGGCCGCGAGCCCGAGTTCTTCGTGCAGTGGGCCGGGATGACCGATGGCCGTTTCTACCGGCAGCACGGGATCGACACGGTCGGGATGGGACCGCGCGGCGAGGGCGCACACGGCGCCAACGAATCGATCCGGATCGAGGACCTGGTGCTTGAAGGCAGGATCTACGCCGACGCCATCGCCCGCCTCCTCAACGCAAAGTAAGGCGACCCTGATCCGCGCCCAGGTTGGTACGGGCGGCCCTGATTCGACCGCGTGCCGGAACTGCCAAACCCGGATCTCGTCGAATCTGTTGTCCGCCTTTGGGTGTGGCCGCAATGCCCGCGGTATCCGCCGTTCAGGGAAACGCGTACCATACCTGCCGTTCCATAAGGGCCGCGCGCCCGCAACAAACGTCCGCATCATGTTGCATCGTCGTGAAAGGCTGAACCGTGCTCAAGGGTATCGACCCGTTGCTGTCACCCGAATTGCTGCATGCGCTGGCGGCGATGGGCCACGGCGACGAGATCGTGCTGGTCGACTGCCACTTTCCGGCCGTCACCGTCGCCCAGCGGCTGGTCCGGCTCGACGGTGTCAACCTGCCCGACGCCGCGCGGGCGGTGCTTTCGGTCCTGCCGATCGACACCTTCATCGACGAGCCGGTGGCGGGCATGCGGATGGTCGATACGCCGGACGTGATTCCGGGGGTCCAGGCGGAAGTCTTCGCTGCCGTCCGGGAAATCGAGGCGCGCGAGTTCGGCTTCGAACGGGTCGAGCGGTTCGCGTTCTACGATCGCGCGCGCAAGGCGTTCGCGGTCGTCGCGACCGGCGAGAACCGGCCCTACGGATGCGTGATCTTCACCAAGGGGCTTGTGCTGTAGGTCAGCTGGCGCAAGGGCGATGCGCTTTCCGAATGACTACTCCACTAACCGTCAGCATCGATAGTATGTCTACACTATCCTGACACCCCCCAACCCGTCATGTTGAGCGCCTGCGAAACATCCCCCGGCGAAGCCGGTAGATGTGGCTGGCGGACCCGCTATACCGCTTCGCGGGGGATCCTTCGCAGGCTCAGGATGACGGTGGGTGAGGTGTTGGCAACCGGCCAAGATAGGGTGGACGCGAGCTCGGAATGACAGTTGGGGAGTAGCGCTGGGCCTACTCGTTCCGGTCCGGCCAACGCACATGTACGATTCCGTCACGCACTGATCGGCTAGTCCGAGGCCTCCGCCGCAGGCCGCACCAGGCCGAACCGGACGTGGTCGACGCGGGTGCCCTCGATCACGAGCAGGCCTTCCGCGATCCCTTCCTCGCGGAAACCGGTCTTGACG